>JANPNY010000020.1:0-15157 GCA_031427745.1 Chitinophagaceae bacterium
GGACAGTTAAAGGGCCTGGATGAAAGCATTCAATTTACCAGCAACCAGATAAAAGAGGATGAAGAAAAGCTAACGATTCTTGCTGAAAAATTAGATGAATTAAAAGATGCTGTTGAAGAAAAGCGGGCCATATTCGATGAAAAACGCAGTGGCATTGATGCACTTAGAAAAGACAACCAGGCTATACAACGCCAACAGTTTGAAGCAGAAAAAAAGGTAGCGGTTGCCGATACATCTATTCAGAATCTGCAGCGAACGATTGTACAGATACAGGAAGAAAAAAACCAGCGCCAATTGCAATTGCAGCAGCTGGAAGTAGAACGCAAGGTAAAGGCCGATGAGCTGGATCAAAAAAAGATCAGCCTGCAGCAATTACAGGATCAGCACGAGTTTACCAAAGAGCAGATATTTCAAACCCAAAGCAGGCTCGAAGCTTTGCGGAGTCAGCTGGCGGAAGAAAACCGGAAATTAGACAGCAAAAAAAATGAATATGCGCTGTTAAAAAGCCTGGTAGATTCCATGGAAGGCTACCCCGAGAGCGTTAAATTTTTACATAAAAATACCAACTGGAATCACGAAGCGCCCTTGCTGAGTGATATCATTTACGTACAGCCGGCATACCGGGCAGCGGTTGAAAATGTATTGGAACCTTACCTTAACTATTATGTGGTAAATAACCTTGCCGAAGGCCTCCAGGCTATTCACCTGCTCGATGACAATAAAAAGGGCAAGGCCAACTTTTTTTTACTGGATAAATTTACAGGCAGTAATTCTGTTCAGCAGCCTGCAGGTACCATCCCTGCATTAAATGTAATTGAGGTAGATGATAAATACAGCAATCTTGCCAAACACTTGCTGGGCAATGTTTTTATTGCAGAAACCGATGATGCCCTTACCGACACTGACGGAGCTGTGGTGCTGGAAAAAACCGGTAAATATTTAAAAGGTCAGTTCTCCATAACCGGTGGCAGCGTGGGTTTATTTGAAGGTAAAAAAATTGGCCGGGCAAAAAATTTAGAGAAGCTTGTAGAAGAAATTGCCGCACAGGACATAATCGTAAACGAATTAAAAGCTACCATACAAATAAGGCACAACGAGGTAATTGCCTTTAACGAGCAGTTAAAAGAAAATGCCATCAAACAAACCCAGCAGGAAATTAACCAGCTCACCAACCTTGTTTTTAGTCTGCAGAATAAAATAGAAAACCTGCACCTGCTGGAAGAAACCAGCAGCAAAAGAATTGAAGAGCTGCAAACGCAATTGGAAGTAAATCACGATGCCATTGCCAGCACCCGTGATGAACTAGAAAAGTACAATACCCAACTGGAAGAACTGGCAGAAAGGATGCAGTTGATAGAAAGAGATTATGCTGCAGCAGAACAGGAATATAGTTTTGCAACAGCCACCTTCAACGATAATAATCTGCAATACACCAAGCAGCAGAGTAAAGTAGTATCTCTTAAGCAGGAGTTTACTTTTAAAAGCAATCAGCTAAAAGATCTAACAGTGCAGGTTGATAGCAGCAATGCCCAACTGGCAGAAGCTGCAGGCAGCATCGACGCCACGGCCATTGCATTAGCTGAACTCGAAAACCTGCTGGTAACGATGTTGCAAAATAAAGACGCAGAAGAAAAAAAATTAAACGAAGCCGACCAGGCGTATTACAATCTCCGCAATGCCCTGGCAGCAAAGGAAACAGAGCTTCGCCACAAACAAAAATCAAAAGAAGGCATCGATACTTTGCTTAATGAGATAAAAGACAAACTCACCGAACTAAAGCTGCAACTGGCGGGCATGAAAGAACGTCTGCAGGTAGAGTTTAGAATCGATCTGGATGCCATCATTGATGAGCCTCGTACAGGCGAGGTGCCGCTGGCAGAATTGCAGGAAAAAAACGACCGCATGCGCAAACGACTCGAAAATATTGGTGAGGTAAACCCTACCGCTATTGAGGCGTACACCGAAATGAAAAAGCGCTACGAGTTTATCATGGAGCAGAAGAACGATTTGGTAACGGCAAAAGACAGCCTGATGCAAACCATCCAGGAAGTAGAAGCCACGGCCAACCAGCAGTTTCTCGACACGTTTAACAAGGTGAGGGAGAATTTTCAGAAAGTATTTAAGGCATTATTTACAGAAGATGATACGGCCGATATGGTATTGGTAGATCCGCAAAATCTGTCAGAAACAGGCATTGATATTGTTGCCAAACCAAAGGGTAAGCGGCCATCATCAATCGGCCAGTTAAGTGGCGGCGAAAAAACGCTTACAGCCACCGCCCTGTTGTTCGCCATCTACCTTATTAAGCCGGCACCGTTCTGTATTTTAGACGAAGTAGATGCTCCGCTCGACGATGCCAACGTAGGCAAGTTCACCAAAATGATAAAACAATTTAGTGAAAACAGCCAGTTCATTATTGTAACCCACAACAAACAAACGATGAGTACGGTCGATGTAATTTACGGCGTAACCATGCAGGAGCCCGGCGTTAGCAAACTGGTTCCGGTAGATTTTAGGAGTTTAAATTAATAAAGTCAGCGCCACGCAAACTGGCCTCAACAATAAAATAAAATGCCGGGTTAATGAAACCTGGCATTTTATTTTTACATAGCTGGATAAATAAAACGATGTAAATATTTTTTAAAAATGCTGTGGCTGTAAACTTCAAATCTATATTCAGCTTCGGTTCCGGCTTTTCATTCCAAGTCCGGCACAGGCCCGCCCACATTACCTTCACCGGGCTTTCCATTTCAATCCGGCAGCTTTTCAGCAACCAATCATTGGGCAGCAGGTTCACCACAGGGCAGGGCATTTATTCTGTTACGTGTTCTTTAAAAATGAAAACGATAATTCTTAAAAAAGACAAATGAGTAGCACACTAAGACTTTACCTGTATCCTTGGGTCGTATATGTGTACACTGTCAGCGGCTTTTTTCCATTTAATATTATATTCAATATATTGACTGTCGACTGCCGCAGGATTAACCGTTGCTTTCCAGTCTTTCGAATTGTTAATCGGCTCAGGCCCGGATGAAAATATATTGTCACTTGGTACTGTGGTCTTTTTATAAATATTGACAATGCTGTCAACCATATCAGTATTTATTTTCCATTTGATTTTTGTCCCGGCTTTTACTTTAAAGACTTTGGCAGAACTATCACTTGCGTCTTTTAAAATAAGGTCACCATTACTGTCGACTCCCACTATTTTAATAACTTCAGTACCTGCTAAAAAATCAGAGAATAACTGGCAACTGTAAAATGGCATAAAGAGTATTATCAAAGCAATGATAATTTTGGTCATTCGCATGTTCATGGTAAATATATTTTGGAGGTTAAAAGATTGATGAAAATCCTTATAAATATAGATGTACTTTTTGAGAAAAAGAAGGGGTATTTTAAGAGGTTGTTATTTAACTGAAGTGATTGACCATGTGGAGATTTTGACTGGTAGATTGAAATTCTTACTCCGCTCCGAGTCGTTACGAATACAGCAGTGCCCAGCCACGTCTGCCCAATTAAATTAAGGCGGGTTCTGCAAAACACATTGCTAACCGCACGGAAACCCGCCTGGGAAATCTTTTAATTGTTAGAGTGGGAAGAAATTTATGGGTAACTCCGAGCGGAAGTAATAATAACTTACCGTTTATTTAATGCTCCTACACCTACAGGCTTTAGTAACGCCCGGCAGGGTTCGGCAAAACACATTGCCTTAGCACGGAAACCCGCCCGGGAAACTTTTAATTGTTAGTGGGGGAGTAATTTAGTGGGAGACTACGAAGGGAAGTATCACCCAGTGAGGAAGACAGGAGTACAATAAAGTGCAAGGATTTACGTCTATAATCTATCTTTAATTTTAAATCTACGTAACTATTCAGTCTTAAAACTACTCGATCTCCTTTGAATCTTTGGTTTTACATTTTATTTTTTTTGCTATATCGTCTGCATTTGGCACTGTTTTAAAAAATCGTCTTTTTGGGTGCTTTTTTTGTTAATAACATTTAGGATTTGTGCAATACAATACGCTTTGGCATTAGGTTATAGCCTTTTGGCAACTGAACTTTGCAGTTCAATATTTCACATTGAATTTACAAATACTTATACAAACATTACTGCAAAAAATATCAGGTCAGTTTAAAACTCTTGAAAGCGCAAACGTATTCGCCATCCTTCGATCAGTTATTGATACCACAATCAAAAATGGAAACAACGTTTTGAATGCATTACAACTTATCGCTACTTTTGGTACTGAATAGTTACAAATATTATATCTTTTTCAAAATTTTCATACACTGCGTTGTATTCTCTTTTGATACCGGTATTAGTTTGCAGCGCAACAAAAAGTTTGTAGTTGTTATTTCATTAATTAGATCAGCAGCCTTCTCACTTCCTTCCACAAAATGCGGGTTGTTAACTTCAGGAGATTATATAATAAGCATTATGGAATGCCAGTAAGAATATTGACATCATCAAATCAAGTCATTGCGTAAAATAGCACACTATTTGATCTTTTGTTTTAAGAAGGCTGCTATATGATCATTTAAAAATTTATCATCTGCAGGGTTGCTTGCCGCACCTGCAGTATGCCCCCATAAAGAAGGAATTGGTAGTAAAGTTACCAGGTGAATAAATGTAGCTTCATAACGGGCATCACCAACCGGAAAATAAAGATCGGTTTCCGAAGGCATATAAAGCAATGGAGCTTTGATTGCCTGAAGTGCTTTTTCAACATCTCCATTAAACCCTGGCGTGTTTCCAACATTATGATGCTCCCATGTTCGCATCTGAAGTATCAAATCATTTGCATCGGCACCTGGAATAAAATTGGTTCTGAAATTGTCAACGACTTTTTCAAAAGTTGTTCCGGCTGTTTCATATGTTCGCCATAATTCTTTACGCCACCATTCCTGCGAAAAAAGCCAGCCTGTCCAAACTATTCCGAAAGCCTCTATCCCTTTTTTAGGTTGCGTTTTATAATCGCCGTTTTCAAAAGCGTCATCTGCAGTAAGTGCAGCAATCTGGCCTTCCAATCTTACCACACCATGTCCATAAGTTTTAGCAGTACCGCAGGTTGCAACAACAGCACCCATAAAATCGGGATAGCTGACTGCCCATTGAAAAGCTTGTTGTGCACCCATAGAAAAGCCGATCAGCGCATACAAATGATTTATTCCCAATTCTTGAGTTAATAACTGATGTACAGCTTGCACATTATCACGAATAGTCATTTTAGGAAAACGGGGTCCATGATAGGGTTCTTGAGTATTACTCGGAGAAGAAGAACTTCCATTGCCGAAGAGTTCGGTTGTTACCAAAAAAAACTTTGTAGTATCTAATGCTTTGCCGCTGCCTATCAACCATTCGTAGCCATGATAATCAGCCATATAATGAGAGGGTAGTAGAATGACATTATCATGCAAAGCATTGAGCTTGCCGTAGGTTCCGTAAACAATGGTAGCTTTTGGTAGTAGCACACCACTTTCTGTTTTAAAATTCTTTATTGAATATTCATGCCTTGTTCCAGCCTGCACAGATTCAGCTTTTTGAGCCAATAAGCAAAGGGGAAACGATATTAAAAACAGAAGATTTTTCATGTACAGTGTATATGATGATGAAAGTGGATGACAAAAAAAGTAAGTGTTCGCTTTGTGTAATATGCAAAATATAGAAACCCTTATTTACTGCAAAAATTTATTTGCAGATTCCTATGGCCGGGAAGAGATCAAAATGTATGGTGTTTACCATAGTGTGGCAAGTACTATGATTAATATTTTCTTTTGCATGAAGCAAATTTAATAAATAATCGAAATTAGTTTACATCAAAAAAATATGTTATCGCAAGATGTGCCGCAAGAGAAAATGAGCATCTTATAGAAGAGTTTAAAGAATTGCGTAAATCTGAAGCAAAATGTATGTCATCAAGTCAAAGTACACTATTTGTTAGTTAGTGTTATTGGCTGCTACCCAAGGCTGGATCATCCTTTTCGCCTTTGTTGGTGTTCTGAATTTAATAACTATTTGTTACACCGAATGCCCCGGTTGTGTCTTTTTTGACCAACCGGCAAAGCGTTGTAATCTAATACTTTAATTGCTTTCTTATTATTTATAACATATTGTGCTGCCTTTCTTAAACTTGTTTTACCAATGGCGTGGATGATTTTAATATTCTTACTCATTGCTAAAACCGTTTTGCTTCATGCTTTCCGATGTTTGTCAAATGACAAGCGGCGTTTGCTGAGTAGCTTGCTTCTTTTTAAGGCTTGCTAATAAGGTTGAAGCCGAGCCTCCACGATTGAATTGTAGCGGATTCTGCAAAATACATTGCCCACAACAGGGACACCCGCCCGGGAAACTTCTAATTTAATGGAGGAATTTAATGGGAGAATCTTATTGGAAGTAAGCAGTAATAATGACGGTCAAGTGATTCGTACGGACACGAACACGGCAGTGAGGACAACGACCAAGGACGCAACTCTTAAATTTTAGCGTAGCAGGAATTTAATGGAAGATGCCGGACGGAAGTAAGTAAAATTAGGCAGAGCTATGTTGATATTATGGGAGAAATTTAATAGAGACTCCGAGCGGAAATAGTTTTTTAAACATTGAATTGTCTTAGATGGTGGTCCAAATGTTTCCATATAAAGCGACGCCATTCTTTCGTGTTTAAGGGTCCGAAAAAAGGGTGTTTGCCATAGATAGGATCATTATAAGCGGAAACTTCTTTTATGCTGTCAATTAATTTGTTTTGCATTTTTTGGAAGTCTATGTTGTCAATTGATTCAGGTAAATATTTGGGTCCAGTTTTAATACCTTTTGGCATTTCCTTCATCAAGTATAATCCAATTATTTTCATTATTTTTTGCTTAACTGTAGGTGCGTTATTTTGCTGTTTGGCTCCAAGTATTTCATTGTTAACTCTTCTGCAGTGAAAAAGCATTTCATTGACTGTCATGTCGCCCCACGCCCTCTCACTTGCAGGACTCAAATTCAATATACGATTTATGATTTGTTGCTCGGATTTCGGGTTCAATAAATATCTTGTCATAAAATATAAAAATTTGTAAAATTACGCAGTTTAGCAAGTAGCAGTGGGGGTCATAGATCTTCGTACGCCCATGCATGAGGTTAAATTTATAAATAAAAGTTGATGTTTTCGCCTTGCTGATGTTGTAAATTTAATAATTATGTGCCGTTAGATGTTCGTCAAAACAGGCTGACCAAGAATTCGGGCATTTATTAAAACTCTCGGGTAGGTGATGGAGACTTGCAGCCGTTTACACGATTCTCAAAGCCTTCTTTTAATTCTCGGTCAGCCTGAAAAGACCAACATTGGCGTTTGCTGAGTAGTATGGTTCTTTTAAAGGCTTACCAACAAGGGCGAGAAGTTCCCGCCCGAGCCTCCACAATTGAATTGCGGCGGGTTCTGCAAAACACATACCCCATAGCACGGAAACCCGCCTGGGGAATCTTTAATTTATAGTTTTAGAGGAATTTATTTAGGGGTTGCGAGCGGAAGTAAGCTTTTTTTTATGCATTAAATATAAAAATCATTTTAAAGCCTTTTATACTTTGCAAAGAATAGTAATTTTCGAAACCATGGTCGGTGGGAACCGACTACGGGGACAAATTACCCGGCTATGAAAGGCAAAAAATAGCATGCAGATTTGGATGAAGAAAATTTAACCATAAAAAAACGCAGTATAACTACGAGTACTCAGTAGCTTTGTAAGATATTTTTGGTTATGCATAAATGGTACATAATTTATTTTGCAGGAGCTTTTTTTAAAAGCAGCTTTGTTATTAATTCCCATTCACCAACCAGTTTAAAAATATTACAATATTTATGGATTATATAACAATTTTAGGCTTTGCTGCAGCATTATCAACTACCTCATCTTTTCTTCCTCAGGCTATTAAAACCATTCGAACTAAAGATACCAGCGGAATATCACTATCTATGTATTCCCTTTTTGCAGGGGGTACTTTACTTTGGTTTCTCTTTGGGCTTTTTAGTCATAATATGCCGGTAATGATTGCTAATGCCGTAACCTTACTATTTGCATCCATAATATTAACGTATAAAATTAAGTATCGTTAAATACGATTCAACAAAAAAGTATGGCAGATAAAAAATTAAGCGGACAAACCGCACTAGTAACTGGCGCCAATTCGGGTATTGGCGAGGGTGTGGCGATTTCATTAGGCGAAGCCGGGGCCAATGTAGTTGTAAACTATGTAGCGAACCCGGATGCAGCCAATGCTGTTGTTGAAAAAATAAAATCATTTGGTAGTAATGCTGTGGCTATACAAGCAGACGTTAGTAAAGAAGACCAGGTGATTAGTATGTTTCAGCAAACAGTACAACAGTTTGGAACGTTGGATATTTTGGTGAATAATGCAGGCCTGCAAAGGGATGCAAAGTTTCATGAAATGACGTTGGCTCAATGGCAATTGGTAATAGATGTAAATTTAACCGGACAGTTTTTATGTGCACGGGAAGCGGTTAGAGAATTTTTAAGAAGAGGCATTGTGACGGAACGGTCTGTTGCTTGCGGAAAAATTATTTGTATGAGTAGTGTGCATGAACTAATTCCCTGGGGTGGCCATGCCAACTACGCAACGAGTAAAGGTGGCATTAAAATGCTAATGCAAAGTCTGGCGCAGGAATATGGCGGACAAAAAATCCGGGTAAACAGTATTTGCCCGGGTGCTATTAAAACGCCTATCAATAAATCGGCCTGGGACACCGAAGCCGCTTATAATAGTTTAATGACCCTGATTCCTTATAACCGTATTGGCCTGCCGGAAGACATTGGAAAATTGGCTGTATTTTTAGCAAGCGACGACAGTGATTACATGACAGGTGCAAGCATCTTTATTGATGGAGGTATGACGGTATTTGAAGGTTTTTCAACAGGAGGGTGATAATTCTTTGTAAAATTTTGTAGTACTGCAACTCAACATCTTTTTTTTCACACCATAAGTGTTGATTTAAAACAAAATTATATCTTCTGATGCAATGTAGCCAAACCGCTAAAAGTTAAGAATGCAATCACACAATATTTCTGCTGAACAACAACGCCTCAATACCAATGCACAAAAAGAAATTCCGCTTGAAAAATGGGGTCCTTACCTAAGTGAGCGGCAGTGGGGAACAGTAAGGGAAGATTACAGTGCCAACGGTGATGCCTGGAACTATTTTACGCATGAACAATCAAGAAGCAGAGTTTACCGCTGGGGGGAAGATGGCATTGCCGGTATTAGTGACATGCACCAAAATTTATGTTTTGCCATTGGCCTGTGGAATGGTAAAGATGCTATTTTAAAAGAACGCTTATTTGGGCTTACAAATACAGAAGGCAACCATGGCGAAGATGTAAAGGAGTTGTATTATTATCTGGATAATACGCCCACACATTCTTACATGAAATATTTGTACAAGTATCCGCAGGCTGCTTATCCATATAAAGAATTGGTAGAAATAAACAATGTCCGTTCAAAAACAGCACCCGAGTTTGAATTACTGGATACGGGTATCTTTAATGAGAATAAATATTTTGATGTAAGAGTTAAATATGCAAAAAATAATTCCGAAGATATTTGTATAGATATAAAAATAACCAACAGGGGTAATGATGATGCAGTAATTGTTTTATTGCCCACCCTTTGGTTTCGCAACCGCTGGCAATTTGGTGATACCCAACAAAAACCGGTGCTGGAAAAACAAACGTCATTGCCAACCGCCGGTGTCACAAAGGCAACGCACGACAGGCTGGGTAGTTATTTTTTTTACTATTCAGTGACAGACGAAATGCTGATGACAGAAAACGAAACAAATACCGAAAGAGTGTTTGGTTATGCAAATAAATCACTGTTTGTAAAGGATGCTTTTCATGATGCTATTGTTCATCGGCAGCCTGGCTTGCAGCAGCAGCTACAAAATAAAACCACTGGTACAAAATTTTCTCCTGTATATCGTTTATCTGTTCCGGCAAAACAATCGCAAAGCATTTTTTTAAGATTAACGAAAGACGAATTAAGTCAACCTTTCGGGGAAAACTTTAATTTGGTATTTGAAGACAGAAAAAAAGAAGCAGATGAATTTTACAAACACCTGTTACCGAAAATAATTTCTGCTGATGATGCCAATATACAGCGCCAGGCTTTTGCTGGATTGCTATGGAGTAAACAGTTTTACCAATATGACATTGAGCGTTGGATAGATGGCGATGCTAATAATATACATCCACCACAAGAACGAGCGTATGGAAGGAATGCAGGATGGCAGCATTTAAAAATTGCAGATGTTTTATCAATGCCTGATAAATGGGAATATCCCTGGTTTGCCGCATGGGATTTATGTTTTCATTGCATACCATTGGCCATGGTTGATCCGGTTTTTGCAAAAAACCAATTGATTTTGCTATGCAGAGAATGGTATATGAGTCCGGTAGGCCAAATACCTGCGTACGAATGGAATTTCAGTGACGTAAACCCTCCAATACAGGCATGGGCTGCATTACAGGTATACCGCATTGAAAAAAAAATACATGGTAAATCGGATATCTCTTTTTTAAAGCGAATTTTTCAAAAGCTGATGCTGAATTTTACGTGGTGGGCTAACCGGGAAGATGCTAATGAAAACAATATTTTCGCAGGTGGGTTTTTAGGCCTCGACAACATTGGTGTTATTGATAGAAACAGCTTGCCCCCCGGCACTTTTTTAGAGCAGGTAGATGCTACTGCATGGATGGGTATGTATGCCCTGAATATGATGGAAATGGCATTGGAAATAGCACAAACAGATAATACGTATGAAGATGTAGTGACCAAATTTTATGAACATTTTGTTTTGATAGCAGGTTCGTTAAACGAAGCATTATGGGATGCTAATGATAATTTTTTTTATGATATGCTGCATACAAATGATGGAGCAAGCATTGAATTAAAAGTCCGTTCACTTGTGGGCTTGAGTGTGCTGTTTGGCGCAGCCATTATCAGCAACGATATAATTCAACAATTACCTGATTTTAAAAAGCGAATGGCTTATGTTAAAGCATACGGGCTGAAAAATAATAAATTTCAACCCTGCGAACAAGTAAGCGAAAACGGAGACATACTCATTTCTTTATTACACAAAGACAGGTTGATTCAATTGCTACAAGTAATGCTGGATGAAAAAGAATTTTTATCCGCAGGAGGCATTAGAGCCTTATCAAAATATCATCAGCTGCATCCCTACATTTTACAGTTTAATCAAAGTGATTTTTCTATTAGTTACATACCCGGCGAAAGCGACAACGGTATGTTTGGTGGCAACAGTAACTGGCGTGGCCCGGTATGGATTCCCTTAAATTATATCATTATCCGGACCCTTCAACAACGACATATTTTTTATCAGGATACTATTCACTTATCCTTTCCAACAGGATCTGATACAGTTTATACCCTTAAACAAATAGCAGCGGCACTTTCAGCTAAAATAATTTCTATATTTCAAGCTGATTCTAATGATGCAAGGCCGGTACATGAAAAGGAAAATTGGTTTTATCAACAGCCGGAAAATAAAGATCTTGTTTTATTTTATGAGTACTACCACGGCGATACAGCCAGGGGCATTGGTGCTTCGCATCAAACCGGTTGGAGCAGTTTAGTCGCAGCACTTATTAACTATTGATTTAAAAAAAACAGAAAGGCTTTATCCAATTGCAGCTGTATCGTATTTTGCTGCTTTGCTGTTGCTGCGAGGCACCCCACAGGCGCAGGGCTCCAGCCCTGTGTCACCATATTACTAAACCATGTGCCCACTTAGCACTTAATAGAAGTGCGTTTTTTGCTTTGCTTTTCTGTACAATGTATCCTGATTGGTGAAGCAATCTATATTTTAACGATTGAATTAAAACTATAGGGTATATCTTTTATACTCCAAATATTAGTAACGAATGGACACAGGACAGGAGTCCTGCGTCTGAGCGGGCATTTGTTTATTTCAAGCTAAAAGGTTTCAAACTTTTAAGCAGGATTCTGGCTCTGGAATTTCTTTATGGTTAATAAAGCCGCCAAATACAAACAGTTTACAATAATCGCTTATTTCGGACGTTAGTATCGAAATAAACTTATGAAAACTACGCTGCGATTATTTAAAGTGTCTTTTTTTACATTGTTTTTTTACGGCCAGATAAATGCTCAACAAATGTCGCAGCAGGCAAAGGACACTGCAGTGACACCTGATAGGCAGTCGTATTTTAAAATAGGTGTAAATTATTTGTCGAATGCCATTTATTCTGGCAGAAAAGATTCTGCTGCAGTACCCTATTTAAGATCGTCACTAGGTTATTTTGATAAATCAGGGTTTTATATAGATGCAGGTGCATCATTGCTGGTAAGCTCTGATGATACCAAAAGAATCGACCTCCTAACGCTGGAAGCAGGCTATGCGTTTAGCATTTCAAAAAAACTGGACGTGTCTGTAACCGCTTCCAAATTCTTCTATACAGATCAGAGCTACGCTATACAATCTGAGTTGAAGGGAATGGCCGGTGGTGATTTAAGTTATGATGCCGGCCTGGTGGCCATCAATGCAGGAGCAGATCTTTTATTCTCTGCCAATACGGATATTTTTACGAGTTTAAAGTTATCCCACGGTTTTGAAATGGGGCCTGAAAAAAGAAAGTGGTCCGTTACTCCCTCGGTAGAAATGAATGCCGGTACCCAGTATTTTAACCAGGCATATTACAAAAACCGCAAATTCAGTTTTGGTACAACTTCGGGTAGTACAGGAAGCACGGGCACAGGCGGTAAAGGTCATGCGCACAGTAGCAGCAGTAGCAGTGCGACTAAAAACCTGGTGTTTACCGATAAAAACAAGTTCGCAGTGATGGATTATGAATTAAGTGTGCCGGTAATTTATGAAACCAGCAGTTGGGGGTTGTATGCTACACCCACGGTGGCCATACCTGTAAATGCTGTTATTTATGCAGTTGATGGCGTGCTGCAAAAAGAAGCCCTAAGCAATAGTTTTTTTATAGAAGTGGGCGTGTTTGTAAAACTGTATTCCCATCATAATAAAATATAATTCCGCCTCTGATGGTGTTTCGTGTCCATCCGTAAACCCATTCTTAAATTAGTGAGCATGAGCACCGCCGAATGGTCTCCGGCCAACGGGATAAATACTAGGAGTCTCTCCCGCCGCTGTGTGTTATGCCAATCCATTCGCAAACTCATTTCCCAACTCGTGAACACGGCCGCCTGGTTTCTGATCAGCGGCACACGCCCCTAAACTTTCTGTATATACTTTTAGCGTTTTATTTTTATTAAACAGTAGTATTACGTGATGATAAATTTTCCACAAATAAACAGTTGGTTTGTAGTTCCCGTTGGTCGAAGACCAGATGGAGGCATCCGTGGTAGAAAGATCTTTTAAATTCCCCAATGCCGTTTTTGTTCCCTAATCTATCCTCACTTAAATTTCAACATTAAATCCGCATCTGCCTTTTACAATCATCCCGTCTTCGAAAGGCTCAGACTGACATCTACAGCCTTGGAACCTTTTATTTATAGTGTGGGAGGAATTTATTGGGGGCTCTTAATGGAGGTAAGCAGTAATAATACCGGGCAGTAGGTTCGTTTACACCGCCCAACCGGGGGAATTGCTGCATTTGGAAATACCCGGAGCGGTACAAAAACAGCTTTCACAATTTAATACTTGCATTCCAAATATATTATTATTACTTTTCCTTCATCATTGCTTTATTATCACCATTTTCTTTCTGGAACACACATTTTTTTCTTATCTATTACCTTTCATTGATTACTTCTTCAGTCCGCCTTTTTAGCAGAGATTTCTAATTCCATATAAAATGCATTGCGGTGCATATAGTCGAACTATTTTTTTAACCTTCATCTTTAAAACAAACAAAAAATGAAAAACAGAATCTGTTACAACCATTTGCCGGTCTTTTTTTTACTGGTATCGATCATGCTCAATTCAGTTAGTATAGTACAGGCGCAGGAAATTACTACCTATCAATACCGGCATGTAGCGCCCGATAAAGCCGCTGAATTCATTAAGAGAGAAACAACTTATTGGAGCAAAGTTGCCCAAAAAGCTATTGATAATGGTAAAATGAGTTTTTGGGCTTTGATGGAAAAGGTAGGCGGCACCGATATGGCTACGGCATCCAATTACATGTTTATTAATTCCTGGCCAGATGTAAATGCAGATTTGAGTAATGTATTTGATCCATCAAAGCTTTTTCCAGGTATACCCATGGCAAAAATGAGTACCGATGCAATTAGTACTGTAACGGGTGATGTGTTTGTAATAAATGATGGGTGGCAGGAATTAGCAAAAATTAATGCTGATAAAGATTACAAATATGTGTTGATGAATTACCACAATTCATCAAACCCCAACGAATTTAACAGGTTAGAAAAAACCCATTGGGGACCATTTATTAAAGCCGCAATGGATAATAACCAGGTAGATCAAAAAGCATGGGGCAATGCTTTGGTATTGACGCCAACCGGCGGCAATATGAAGTTCAACTGCCTGTCGTTTGACCTTTACTCCAATTTAAAATCAGCATTAATGCCAACATGGAGTCCTGATATTAATTTCCCCAATGCCGGCCTAGATTCACTTCAAAAAATTTCGCTTGATCCTCCTGCAAGAGTTTTATACAGGATTGTAAAAGTGGTATCAAAAAAATGATTTTTTCTCCTTTGTTGCTGTTCTGAATTTTATAGTTATTTGCTAAACCAAACGCCCCGGTTGTGTCATTTTTTGTCCAACCGGAGAGGCGTTGTACTCTAATACGGTAATCGCTTTCTTATAATTTGTAACTTATTGTGTGCTGCTTTTATTAAAACTGTTTTACCAATGGTGTGGATGATTTCAACATGCTTACTCAATGTTGAAAATCTTTTGCTTTGTGCCTTCAGATGTTGGTCAAAAGACCAACATCGGCGTTTGCTGAGTTAGTTGCTTATTTTAATGACTTACAAACAAAGGCGAAATTTGTCTGGTGCTTGGGTGAATCGTGAAGTTTGCGGCGTATGAATCCCATTCTTTTGTGTTACGAAGTACGGCAAATCCTTTCCCATATAATCTCAAAATGTTAGGCACTTTGTCAAATGAACAAAACATAAAAGTTAT
>JANPNY010000021.1:0-4277 GCA_031427745.1 Chitinophagaceae bacterium
AAAAAATTGCTGTATTGTATTTATTTTTTAGCCGGCGGCAAAAGCACGCCGTCAATTACATGTATAATGCCATTGGATGCAGGGATGGATGCAACGATAGTGGCACTATTGTTTAGCATCACCTTGCCATCTTTAATGCTGATAGTTACGTTGTCTCCATTTACCATGCCTAATACCTGGCCGTCTTTAAATGTTTCTGCCTTCATTGCTGCTAAGGTTACATGGTATTGTAGAATATTTTGAAGGTCCTCTTTCATTTCGGGTTTCATTAATCCATCAACAGTACCTGCAGGTAATTTGTCGAAAGCTGCATTGGTTGGAGCAAATACGGTAAATGGTCCTGCGTTAGATAATGCTGTTACCAGTTCGGCCTGCTTTAAAGCGGCTACCAATGTGGTATGATCGGGAGATGAGATTGCTACTTTTACTATATCTTTTGCAGAAGCATCATCCTGTACATTTTCTTGTCCGCCGGCAGTTGTTGCAGTAGCAGCCGAATTATCCGCTGAAGGTGATGATTTATCAGTAGCATTATTGCAAGCCACCAAAGAGCTAATTAATAACAGTGTTAAAAATATTTTATTTTTCATTGTTGGTTTATTTAGTTGGTTAAGAGTTAGATTCAGATTAATAAAGGCCGATGTATTTGAGGGCAATCACACCGGCCTTTTTGGGATAATTATTTTGTTACAACGCTATCTGCTTTTGGCACGTTGGTTCCTGTACTAAAAGTTAATGGTACTTTACTACTTGCGGGTGAAACCCTCAGGTAGCCTTGCATTTCCTGATGCAATGCACTGCAGAAATCGGTACAATAAAATGGGAACATACCTGGTTTTTCAGCAATCCATTTTAGTGTTTGAGTTTCGCCGGGCATTATTAGTAGTTCGGCATTGTTAGCACCCTTAATTGCAAAGCCATGTGGTACATCCCAATCCTGTTCCAGGTTGGTGACATGGAAATAAACTTCATCACCTGCTTTAATACCTTCTATATTATCTGGTGAAAAGTGAGAGCGGATACAAGTCATATAAACATCTACTTTATTACCGGTTCTTACCACTTTTGTTGTGCCTTCACCTTTGGAAACAAAGGGGTTCGTATTCTCTTCTATCTTGAAAAATTTAACAGATTTATTTTTTATTACATCAGCAGCAACTGCCTGTGCATAGTGTGGTTCACCAATAGTGGGAAAATCGAGTATCAGTTGCATTTTTTCGCCGCTGATATCATAGAGTTGTGCACTCTGCGCTAATTCCGGACCTGTAGGCAGGTAGCGGTCTTTGGTAATTTTATTATAAGCAATTAAATATTTTGCATTGGGCTTTTTAGAATCACCACCGGGAATGCATAAATGACCAACAGAGTAATAAGTTGGAACCCTATCCAATACTTTTAAATCTGCGATACTCCATTTTACCACTTCGCTTGATACAAAGAAAGTAGTGTAGGCGTTGCCTTTACCATCAAACTCCGTATGTAGAGGGCCAAGGCCCGGTTTCTTCACTTCGCCATGTAAGGCAGCTTCGTATTTAATTACTGGAATACCCTCGTACTCTCCATCGTAAGCTTTGTCTGCAATAGCTTTTTGCATTTTGGTAAAACTAAAAACGGGTATCAGTGCAGCAAGTTTACCGCTGCCTACTATGTATTCGCCGGTTGGGTCCACATCGCAACCGTGTGGAGATTTGGGGCAAGGGATCATGTAACAAATATCTTTCAATTCAGAAACGTCAAGGATTGTTACTTCTGTTCTTATTTCAGAAGTAGCAGTGTGATTTTTTTCGTTGTACAAATTGTGAGCATATTTCACTGACTGTTTTCTTCCTTTACCTGCTTTTAGATATTCTTCTGCTTTTTTCCAGTTTACCGCCATGATGAAATCCTTGTCTCTTTGCGAAGCATTTACTTCCAGCAAAGTGTTGGCTTGCTCTGTATTGTAGCAACTAAAGAAAAACCATCCATTGGATTTTCCTTTGCCGGCATGACTAAGATCGAAGTTTACACCAGGGCATTTTAGCTGAAAAGCAATGTCCATTTTGCCATCTTCTTTACCTACGCTGATAAAACTGATATACCCTTTAAAATTTTGTTTGTAAGTATTGATGGGTACATCGCCATTGGCATCATCTGGTGGTACACTAAACCTTGTACCTGCTACAACATATTCTGTATTTTCTGTGATGAAAGGTGAACTGTGGTTACCAGCACTATTTGGCAATTCAATAATTTCTGACGTACGAAAAGTTGTAAGATCCACCCTTGCAACACGGGGCGTATTGTTGGCATTGGCAAATATCCAGCGGCCATCAATTTCGCCATTGGTTTGAGAAAGTTCTACATGGTGCTGATCGTCCCACGGCACAAAACCATGAGAAGTATTCAGCATAGGTTTTGTTTCTTCGCTGTAGCCATAACCTTTTTCAGGGTCAACAGAAAAGATGGGGATTACTCTTAATAAACGTCCGCTTGGTAAACCATACACGCTCATTTGTCCGCTAAAGCCTCCGGATACAAAATTGTAAAATTCATCGTATTTGCCTGGCGCTACATAAGTTTTGGATGCAGCATCAGAACTGATGGCACTGCCAGCGTTTTTAGGTTTGCAGGAAGGTAACAGCAGCACCGTACTTAGTATAACCAGTACTGCTAATTTGATTGGGATGTATTTCATGATTTATATTTTTTGCTGTTGTTAAATTTGGTTTAAGGAATAGCAGGTTTCAGGCTATTGATTCAACTTATTTTACACCGTCATTTTTTCTCATAAACTCGTACAATGATCTTGCTTCATCATCACTTAAATTTTGATTGGGCATACGTACCAGACAAATTTCCAATTGTGCCTGTGCCTTTGGATCTTTTGTTATCATGGCATCAGTATTAGTTACAAAATTCATAACCCACTCAGGAGTATGACGGCTGGTAACACCAGCCCAACCCGGACCTACTAACTTTTCGGCTGTCAATTTGTGACAGCTACTACATTTTACACCAAAAGTTTTTTCACCATTGCCTGCCATAGTTGCATCTAACGTAGCGGGCACTTCCACTTTGGTAAATTTCCCTTCACCTCTTTTTGGATCGTAAGAGGGATTGCCAACATCCGTTTTTTTTGTGGCATCATAAGGGTCTGTTGTCGCTTTTGTATCGCTGCCTGCACCGCCCCCACAGGATGCTATCAATGCTCCGAGAAATAAAATGACTGCTAATTTTTTCATAAATGAATGTTTTTGTTTTTTAATTGATGCAGCAAGATTACTCAGCATCTAAACGCTACTTTATGCGTTCAATCATATTTTATAAAAATTGATGAAGAGGCAAAAAATGGCACGTGTTAATATGATATAAATCATACAAGCAGCATCCGATAATCATCTAAATATTTTGTGAGTACTGATAGTTTTGTAACCTACATTTAGTTATCACACAAACATGATTGATACGGATACATTGCTTGCACTTGGTGCATGTTACAAAAAGGTAGCGGCAGGGGAGGTTATATTTCATGAGGGATATACAGCTAGTTTTTACCACCAGTTAGAAAGTGGGAGTGTGAAATGGGTTAATATAGATGATGACGGGCGGGATTTTATCCAGGCTATCATTGGGCCAGGTGAGTGTTTTGGAGAACTTCCACTCTTTGATAATCTGCCTTATGCTGCCAGCGCTGTTGCAGAAACCAACGCGGTGGTTTTACGATTACATCGAACAACATTTCTTCAACTACTATTAGAAAGGCCTGAAATACATTTTCAATTTTCCAGACTTTTGTCGGAACGACTTCGATTTAAATTTCTTTTAATAAAAGAGTTGGCCAGTCAAAATCCGAAACATAGCATTAATTTCTTACTGAATTATTTAAAGCAACACAACAAGAACATTTGCGCAAAATGCAATAAAGTAAATCTTACACGCCAACAAATTGCCAACATGACTGGTTTAAGGGTAGAAACAGTAATACGCAGCATCAGGCACTTGCATGAAAAAGGTGTTCTTACAATTGATAAAGGCAAAGTATATTATTAGTTTATGACCCTAATCATAATAGCTTCTTTTTTAGGTTAGTTCCTTTGCGCGGCGGTGCCCACCGCGACGATTTCTATATCGCGATCCACATTCCAGCCCCATCGCTCCAACCCCATCACGATGGAGCATTCATCGGCGTCGCCTCTCGCCAGCACTCCCCAACGTTTGCCGCGCAGATCCTCCCTTGTCACAAGACCAGGTCGCGCTGCAACCTGCTGCGCGCTGCGGCTGATGGCCGACGCGACGAT
>JANPNY010000022.1:0-2275 GCA_031427745.1 Chitinophagaceae bacterium
TCATCCGTGTTTTGAGCAATATTGTCAATTACTTGTAGGGTATGATAGAAATTGTCTTTGTGCCCCTTTCCATCAATATATTCAGCACCAACCAGTGCTACCATTTGCGGAAAAATAATTTTTAGCAGGCCGCTTTTGTACATCAAATCAAAGCCAACGGATGGCTTTTTGCACATCAAAATTTTATTCAGTTCATCAGCAATACGTTCACCACTTACAATTTTTATCCGATGGGCATTTTCCTGTATTGCCTCAAAAGTGGATTCAGCAATCCGGTAGTTTAATTGCGCCGCAAAACGGATTGCTCTCATCATTCGCAAAGGATCGTCGCTAAAAGTTTGTGAAGGCTCCAGCGGTGTTTGAATAACTCCCGCTTCAATATCCTCCAGCCCATTAAATGGATCAATCAGTTGCCCAAAATTAGCTGTGTTCAGGCTTATTGCCAGTGCATTGATGGTGAAATCACGCCGGTTTTGGTCATCTGCCACAGTACCAGAAGTTACCATAGGCTTGCGGCTGTCGTAATTATAACTTTCCTTTCTGGCACCTACAAATTCAATTTCAAAATCAGTTGTTTTAATTTGTGCGGTGCCAAAATTTTTAAAAAAATTTACCACCGGCCGGGGAGAAAAAGCACCTGCTACTTTATCGGCCAGCAATATGCCATCGCCAAGGCACACAATATCCATATCTTTTGTTGGGCGGCCGATAATTTTATCTCTTACAAAACCGCCGATTAAATAACACTCCACCTGCAGCTCCTTTGCTGCGGCTGCAATTTTATTTAAAACAACCAGTTCTTCGAGAGTGCAATTAATATCCATGGCTGCAAAAATAAGCCGATTGGTTTTTACGGTGGCAGATGAGAAAGTATTTGGTAAATTATTTTTCAGAAAGATGTACCACCTAAAAATTTAATTTTAGAAACCCTTTACCTAAATTGAATGGCATTAACCGGCTTTACTTTTTTAACGAGGATAGTTGGGATAACTAATGTAGCAAGGCAGATTAACATCGTAATTAAATCAACCAACACTACCTGCCACCATACTACCTGTGCATGTGCCGCACTCATGTAATACGCATCTTCATCTAATTTAATAAAGCCGGTTTTTTCCTGTAGCCAGCAAATACCCAGTCCTAGTATGGTTCCAGCAATAATACCTGTAACGGCAATTACCGATGTGTTGTATAAAAAAATTTGTTGTATCATCCAATCACCTGCGCCAATTGCTTTTAATATGCCCGTCATTTTTGTTCGCTCCAGCACAATAATGAGCAGGCAGGTTATTAAATTTACAACGGCTACCACAATCATAATAGCAATCAATATAAATTTGATTTTGTCTTGAAGTGCCAGCCAGTCAAATATATTAGGGTTTATATCCCGGTAGGTTTTGCTGTTCCAGCCAAGCGGTGTTTCGTTTTGGATAACAGTTGCAACCGTATCCGTAAGCTTGTAATCATTTAAAAAAACTTCGTAGCCACCAATCTGGTTGGGTTGCCAATCGTTCATTCGCCTTATCAGGTTAATATCGCAGATACCCAACTGGTGATCATACTCCTCAATAGACGTTTTATAAATACCGGCTACTTTCAACTTCCTTGGACGCTTGGTTCCATTAGCCTGGATAAAAAAGGACAACAATGTATCATTCACTTTTACCTTTAGCTGGTTGGCAATGTAGGCTGAAATATTAATTTCTTTGCTGTAACCGCTATCCGGAAAAGAAAGCCATTTGCCCGACTGCAAAAAAGGCTGCAGCCGGTCGTAATTAAAAGAAGGATCAATTCCCTTTAGTAAAATACTTTCAATATCATCGCCATAAGTGAGTATGACCGATTTAGTGGCGAAGGCTTCCACGGTTTTTACATCTGTTAATGATTTGATATAATTTTCGACAGAATCGTTTTTGGTAATTACATATTCTTCGGCTGTACTCACCCTGTTTTCAATATCCTGCTGCACATGTATATGCCCCGAAAAACTAAATACCTTATTGCTGATTACCTGCTGGAAGCCATTTACAAAGCTGATGGCAACAATCATCACTGCTACACTTATTGCAGTGGCAACTGTAGCCAGCCTGATAATAAAACGGGAGAAAGTTTTTTCACTGTTTCAGCTAGTAGTATTGGAAACTTTCAAGAATCTGACAGATTGTCACTAGGCTACGACTACGAACTTTCAGATACAAGTAGATTAGGTGCAGATTTTTCTTGGCGTAAAAATAATTCATTAAATGATAGTGATACCAAACAGCTAAGCGGATTT
>JANPNY010000023.1:0-3170 GCA_031427745.1 Chitinophagaceae bacterium
GATGCCACCTGGAATGAAAAAGCAGCTGCCATTATTTTATTGGCGGGCATCATTGCAATTGGTGTTGCGCCCTTCTGGCTGCAGGATTTAATTAGTCCGGGTGCAGCAATAATTATGCAAAAAATACAACTGGTAAAATAAATACAACTAAGGAATGAATGATTTTTTTACGATACTGAAACCTGAACTGATAATTACTTTTATCATCTTTCTGCTGCTGTTTATAAAAATTGGCAAAGGCATTAATAACGATGCCCTGCTCACTTTAATACAAGTGTTGTTGCTGCTGAATTTTATTGCCGGATTTTTTTTCAATACAGAAGGCAGCCTTTTTGACGGCATGTATTTCAGCAACGCATTAATTACTTTACAGAAAAGCATTTTAAGCCTCGGCGTATACTTAATTTCTTTGTTGTTTACAGACTGGTTTAAAAAGACGCAACATCTAACTGAATTTTTTATACTGATGTTATCCGCTTTGCTTGGCATGAATTTGCTTATTTCCAGCGGAAATTTCCTGATGTTTTATTTAGCATTGGAGCTGGCAAGTATACCCGTTGCTGCAATGGCCAATTTTGATCTGCAGAAAAAAATATCTTCGGAGGCAGCCATGAAAATGATTTTATCGTCGGCATTTTCTTCCGGTATTTTATTGTTTGGTATTTCGTTAATGTATGGCGCTACAGGCACCATTAGTTTTGCTGCATTGCCCGAATTGCTTACCGGCAGCCCTTTACAAATAATGGCATTTGTATTTTTATTTTCTGCCTTTGCTTTTAAGTTATCCATCGTTCCGTTTCATTTATGGACGGCAGATGTGTACGAAGGTTCTCCCATCGCCGTCACCTCTTTTTTATCGGTAATTTCAAAAGGAGCTATTGCATTTGTATTAGTTTCAGTATTGTACAAAGTGTTTGAACCCATGCAGGCTGTGTGGTACAATATGGTGATGTTGCTATCCATCATTACCATGATTGTTGGAAATCTTTTTGCAGTTCGCCAGCAGAATATCAAAAGGTTTTTAGCCTTTTCTTCCATAGCACAGGTAGGTTTTATTTTGGTGGGCATCAGCGGCAATTCGCCGGATGCTGTTGCAGCAGTGCTGTACTTTATTTTGATTTATGTTTTTTCTAACCTGGCTGCATTTGGTGTGGCAGCGGCCATTTCTTCGCAAACAGGCAAAGAAAAAATTGATGAATATAAAGGGCTGTATAAAACCAATCCTTTGTTGTGCTGGGTATTGGCGTTGTCTTTATTTTCGCTGGCAGGCATTCCGCCAACCGCAGGTTTTTTTGGTAAATTATTTTTATTAACAGCCGGTGCAGCCAAGGCCAATTATCTTTTTATTTTAATTGCGGCATTAAACATGATTATCTCCTTGTATTATTACCTGAGAGTGGTCCGGTCGATGTTTATGGATAAAAATGAACAGCCTGTCGAAAAAATAAACGTTCAACCAACCACAAAATTAGCCCTCGTTATTTGTGCAGCGGGTGTTGTGTTAACAGGCTTACTAAGTTGGGTGTATGATTATATTCATAGTGCTGTTTAAAATTGTGGTATTAGGTACATTGTCCGCAAATGAAGGCTTATTGTGGCCTTGAATAAAAGTGAGCAGCGACTAAATCAATGCGGTAAAATCTTTGCAAAACAAAATACCTAACTATATAAAAATTGAAAAGAGTTGGTGCATAAATACAACCTACGTCTTTACATCACACATCACAAATCCTTTTATGGCAATCAATAAAAATCACGAATTTGAAGAACTGGAAGGGGTAAAATGTGGCATTGTTGAAAAGAATGTTTCACCAGCCAGGATGGAGTTTTTAAAACGGCTGTTAACCTATAACGGATTTACGGTTGTAACTGCTCCTACGCCTGCTCCAAAAATTGTTGCAAAACCAGTTGCTAAAGCCGCAGATGGCGAAGAACTTCCACCACCGCCTCCACCACCACCGGAGCCTGAAACATTTTCAGTGGGCGTTACGGATTATACTTTCAATCCCATCAACGCCATCTTTGGCAGGCTGTTAAAAACTCCCGACGGCCATGTTGTTACATTAGCCTACTGGCAGCAGCAGGAAACAGTAAGCCACGATGAAATACCGTATTACGAGCATAAATAATTAAAAAAAATACTTACTACAACTTCCGCTGCAGACAAAATCTATTGAGGTGTCTATGCTGTGTATACACGCCAGTGAACTGCAAATTTTGAAGAACTGAATAATCCTTATTCAAGGATCAAAAAACTTTTCGCCGTTAGTTATTTCCCATCTGCAGTTATAGCATTTTTTTTCCTTACACTGATTTTTTCAAATGATAAAAATCAAGTTTTTGTATGACCAATGTTTTAATATTTTGGTTAAACATGGCCTAACTCTGCATAATACAAAAATTATAATTATGGCAAAAAGTACAAAGGCCGAAAAGTACATTTACTTTTTTGGTGGCGGCAAAGCCGATGGTAATGAATCAATGAAAAACCTGTTGGGTGGTAAAGGTGCAAACCTTGCTGAAATGGCCGGTCATCCTAAATTGCAACTACCGGTTCCGCCAGGTTTTACGGTAACTACAGACGTTTGTAACTATTACTACAATAACAAAAAAACTTATCCAAAAATATTACAGGAACAGGCTGCGGCTGCATTGACTAAAATGGAAAAACTCACCGGCAAAAAATTTGGTGATCAAAAAAATCCATTGCTGGTATCCATCCGTTCCGGTGCAAGGCGCAGTATGCCGGGTATGATGGAAACTGTATTGAATGTTGGTCTTAATGAAGACACGATCAAAGGTATTATTGCACAAAGCGGTGACGAACGTTTTGCTTATGATGCATACCGCCGCCTGATTATGATGTATGCAGATGTGGTGATGGAAAAAGGCGGTGGCATTGAAGTTAAAAATGGGGTGGGCATCCGTAAACAACTGGATAAAAAACTGGAAGCAATCAAACTTAAACAAGGCTACAAAAGTGATACAGACCTTACAGTTGCTGAACTGAAGGACCTGGTGAAAGACTATAAAAAAACGGTGAAGAAAGTATTGGGCACCGATTTTCCCGATGATCCTCTGGAACAATTATGGGGCGGAATTGGCGCTGTTTTCAGCAGCTGGAATGGTAAAAGAGCCTTCGAATATCGCCGTATAGAAAAAATACCCGA
>JANPNY010000024.1:0-4749 GCA_031427745.1 Chitinophagaceae bacterium
ACAGGTTTTGCGGCAACCTCAACAACCTTGGCTCCAAACTGGATTACTTTAAAAAACTAGGCGTAAATTTTTTACACCTGATGCCGGTGATGGAAAGTCCTGCAGGCGAAAGCGATGGCGGGTATGCAGTATCTGATTTTAAAAAAGTAGATGAGCGTTTTGGAACACTGGAAGATTTGCAAATGCTGCAGCAAAAAATGAGTGCAGAAAAAATGTACCTCATGATAGACATTGTGCTTAATCATACTTCCCATCACCACGAGTGGGCAGTAAAAGCAAAGCAAGGCGATAAAAAATACCAGGATTATTTTTACATGTTTGATGACAGGTACGTTCCCAACCAATACGATGCCGGCATGCCCGAAATTTTTCCGGAAAGCGCTCCCGGAAATTTTACTTGGAACGAGGAAAGTAAAAAATGGGTGATGACTGTTTTTAATAATTACCAATGGGATTTAAATTATACCAACCCTGCCGTGCTGGTAGATATGCTGGATAATATTTTCTTTTATGCCAATTTAGGGGTAGATATTTTACGCATTGATGCACCCGCTTTTATCTGGAAAAAAATGGGCACCACTTGCCAGAATTTACCGCAGGCTCATACCTTATTGCGGCTGATAAAACAATGTGTACAGGCCGCAACACCAGGCATGGCGCTGCTGGGCGAAGCCATTGTAGCACCAAAAGAAATAATGAAATATTTTGGTACCGGTATGTACACTGCCAAAGAATGCGACTTTGCCTACAATGCTACCCAAATGGCATTGCAGTGGGATGCCCTGGCAACAGGCGATACACAAGTAATGCTGGCAGCACAGCACGAGCTGCTGCAAAAACCATACGGCACCACATGGATTACCTATACCCGTTGCCACGATGATATTGGTTTGGGTTACGATGATTATATGATAGAACATGCAGGGTATAATCCATATCAACATCGAAGGTTTTTAAAAGAGTATTATTCCGGAGCTGTACAAGATTCCCCTGCAACCGGTGCCTTGTTTTCAGTTAATCCAAAAACACAGGATGCCCGTATCAGTGGCTCGCTGGCATCTTTGTGCGGACTGGAAACTGCTTTAAAAAACCACGATGAATTACAGGTAGACATGTCCATCAGAAAGATTTTACTGATGCAGGCACAAAGCTTTTTTATTGGCGGTGTGCCCATGCTTTTTTATGGTGATGAAGCAGGCTACACGAACGATTATTCTTACCTCGATGATCCCGGTAAAAGCTACGACAACCGCTGGATGCACCGGCCTGTAATTAACTGGGAAAAAAATAAAAACATTGATATGGAAGCAACAGTGGAACACCGTATTTTTTGTGACACCCAAAAACTTATTGCCATCCGGAAAAAATTACCCGTGCTAGCTGATTCTAAAAATCTTACCTGGCTTAGTCCCTTTAATATTCATGTGGCCGGCTACCTGCGTACATTAGATGAAACCAAAATCTATTGCTTATTTAATTTCAGCAAACAGGTTTCTTATTTATCATGGGCTGTGTTTAAACAGCATGGCCCTGCAGCAAATGAGTTGTACGATCACTGGCAGAACAAATCCTACACCGTTGGTTTCGATAACGAGCATTTGATTATAGAGCCTTATGGTTTCTGTTTGCTGGAGCAACGGTAATATTTTTTTTAAACCTGAACAACTACTTAACGAGGTAGAATAATCGTAGAAATCAATAGCAGGTAACACAGGATGTTTTCATCCTGAAAAGCTGACCTAATCAGCATTCAACAATCTCGTAGTAATAATAATTAATACAGCCCGACTCCCTAACTTCCTTCTCCATTACCATTAGTTATTGAAAGAACGTACTTTTACAGCCTTTAAATAATTATTTTATGACGACAGAAACCAAAAGACAGAAGCAGGTAGCCGGCTTAATTAACGAAGAGTTAAATGATATTTTTCGCCGGATGGGGCTTACGATGATGGATGGTGGAATGATCTCTATTTCTGGTGTAAAAATAACCCCCGATCTTTTTGAAGCAAGAGTGTACCTGAGCATGTTCCAGGTAAAAGACACACAGGCGGTATTAAAAAAGTTTGAAGAAAAATATAAAGAGATCAGGAAAGAATTGGGCACCAGGGTAAGGCACCAGCTAAGGAGCATTCCAGAGATAAAATTTTTTATTGACGACACGTTGGATTATGTTTTTAAAATGGAAGAGTTGTTTGAGAAGATAAAAAAGGAAGAGGGTAAAGGAGAATTGGGAGTGGGAGAGTAAATGGCCAAGTACTTTAAATAAGTTGGGAAGATTTGGATTGTAAATTAAAGCCTGATTTATTTATTTCTCCGAAAAGTATTGCTAGTTTATTGAAATAGGTGGTCTCTTTTTCTATGCGCCGTAAAAGGTTTTGCCTAGATATTTTAATTTAAAGTTTTAATTGCCAGATTCGCCTTAACTGCATATTAGTATTCAACAACAGCGCTACTCATCATCCAACGATAAAAATATTTACACCTTGTACTTAATATTTGCCTGGAGATATTTTAAAGCAAAAAAAACTACGAATGCAATTAATATTATTGCCTGGGTTACGGTAGCTGTTATTGCATTTGCAACTGCCTGCCAGATATTGGTGTTGAGTGTATTTAATGGATTTGAAGGTTTGGTAAAATCGTTGTACAGTTCTTTTTATACAGACATAAAAGTTACCCCTGCTACCGGCAAAACCTGTGTACTTACCCCCACACAAATTAGTTCGATTAAAAAGCAACCTGCCATCTTTGCTATTTCTTTAATTGCGGAAGAAAAAGCACTGCTCCAAAATGACGATCTACAGAGTATGGTTTACCTGAAAGGTGTGGATAGCAATTATATCAATGTAAGTGGTGTTGCTGCTAAAACGATAGAAGGGAAATTTGATATAGGCAACGCAGCAGAACCCGGTATAGTGGCTGGTTATGGCGTACAAAATGCAGCCGGCATCAATGTAAATGGCAGGCTCGAAAATTCTATATTAACTATTATTCTTCCCAAAAAGGGAAAGGTTTCCGTGAGCGACCCCATGGAATCGCTGAGTGAAGGCAATGCAAAAGCCACGGGGATTTTTTCTATACAACAGGATTTTGATAATAAATACGCCCTTACCAATATAGATTTTGTAAAGCAGCAAATGGGTTTTGCCGTTGATGAATACAGCGCATGCGAAATAAAATTGAGGGATGGTGCCAGTCTTACAACTGCACAATTGCAATTGCAGCAGGCACTTGGTAGCAATTATAAAGTGCAGAACAAATACGAGCAAAATCAAAGTTTATACAGCACCATGAGATTAGAAAAATGGGTGATTTATGCTGTCCTTACATTGATATTGTTAATTGCCGCTTTTAATATGATTAGCGCTTTAACGATGCTGGTGCTGGAAAAACAAAAAGACATTAGTGTGCTGCAAAGTATGGGCGCCAATAAAAGCATGGTGCTTAAAATATTTTTAAGTGAAGGTCTCTTGTTGGGAAGTATCGGCATCATTGTCGGCATTTTACTGGCACTAATAATTTGTTTTTTACAGGTAAAGTTTAAACTGGTAAAATTAGAGGGCGGTTCTTTCCTGATTGATTATTTTCCCGTAGAATTGGCGGCTGCAGATTTTTTATTGGTTGCTGCAACTGCAACTTTTATTGCCTTTATGGCCTCCTGGTTTCCGGCTCGTAAAGCAGCTAACCAGGCTATTGAATTGCGTTGATATTTATTTGCGGTTAAGCCAATCGTTTTTAACTTCTAATCTTCTTTTTACAAGTTTGCCTCATTAAAGAAACCTTCAATACACCTGTTGCCAAAAATAAAAATGCCGGGAAAACAGAAAGCTGCTTTAACAACTTCCCGGCTTCCCGGCAAAAAGAACATATAACTTAATAATCTCCCAATGTTTCGGGTAACTGTGCAAGTGCCCTGGCCAACTGTTCATCGTTTGGTGAAATGCCATGCCACTCGTGACTTCCTTCCATAAAATCAACCCCTTTCCCCATGGCAGTCTTCATTAAAATAACAATTGGCTTACCCTTGCCTGTAAGTGTTTTGGCGAGTGTTAAAGAAGCAACCACATCGTCTATATCGTTTCCTTGTTCCAGGTGTAACACATGCCAGCCAAAAGCTTCAAACTTGGCTTCCAGATTACCCAGGTCCATTACTTTGCTGGTAGGTCCGTCAATTTGCTGGCCATTCCAGTCGATGGTTGCAATCAGGTTATCTACTTTTTTGTGGGCGGCAAACATTATTGCTTCCCAGTTTTGCCCTTCATCCAATTCACCGTCGCCATGCAGAGAAAAAACAATGCCATTGTCGTTGTTTAATTTCTTCGCCAATGCTGCGCCTATTGCCACACTCATCCCCTGGCCAAGCGAACCGCTGGCGATTCTTACACCGGGTAAATGTTCGTGAGTAGTGGGATGCCCCTGCAATCGGGTATTTAGTTTTCTAAAAGTAGCCAGTTCCTGTGTCGGAAAATACCCGCTTCTTGCCAAAACACTATAAAACACAGGCGAAATATGGCCATTACTCAGAAAAAATAAATCTTCACCCAACCCATTCATATTAAATGCCGGGTTATGATTCATTACCTTAAAATACAGGGCTGTTAAATACTCTGTACATCCTAATGAACCGCCGGGGTGTCCGCTTTGCACACCATGAACCATTCGCACAATATCCCTGCGTACCTGGTTTGCTACTCCTTTTAAATCAGTCATATTCTAAATTTTCAAAGCAAACCTACTTTAATTACT
>JANPNY010000025.1:0-1522 GCA_031427745.1 Chitinophagaceae bacterium
GAGTAGTAAAAATTAATTTATCCGGCATTAAAATAAGATATTCACAAAATAATTTGCTGATTGGGCTTAAATGAAAAAGCACATGGGGGAGAGATACAGGTGGAAACCAGTGAGGGGGAAGGGGCAACTTTCATAATTGAATTACCAAACAGATAATATGCTAATTCTATTCATTCCTTCAATGCTATAGACCCTGGTTCATACAATAATCAAGCACACGACCGCGAGTTGAAGGTAGAAACAAAGGAAGCCCGCCTGAATGACGAAGTCGGGCAGGGTGAGGAAGCGAGTTTACCATTTTATTATTCTTATAATGTAACTCTGATCCAACGGTACTGAAAGAAGACAATTGCGAACCTGGAAAAAGAGCAAACTAAATAACTGCAAAATGAAAATAATAATTTTACTCCTGCTGGTTAGCCTAAGCCTTAGTTATAGCCATGCTCAACCAAATGTCAGGGACAGCCTCAACCAATTACTGCAAAAAGAAAAAAGCGATACCAGCCGTGTTTTATTATTAGTTCTACTTAGCGGACAGTATTCCCTTTCGAAGCCTGATTCCGCAATGCTGCTGGCACTGAAAGGGTTAGAACTTTCCCGTCGTATTGGGTTTACTAAAGGAGAAGTTGAAATTTTAGACAAAATTGGAAGTGTTTATGCGCTATTAGGCAATTATCCAAAAGCAATGGAAGTTTTTCTCCAAGAATTAAAGATTAGTGAAAAGACTAATTATGTTAGTGGCGTTCAGTTAAGTTTTACTTCTATGGGGCTTATTTTACGGTTACAAGGAGAATACCGACAGGCAATTGAATATGTGTTGAAAGCAAAAAAACTCTCCGAACAAACAAACAATAAAGAAGGGCTTGCAATTAATCTCGCCCAACTGGGCCGATGTTATTTTGGGTTAAAGCAATATGATTCTGCAATAGTCTATGCCCGGCAGGCGTATGAGATTGCAAACAAGTTTAATTATCACCATAGAACAGGCAATTTTTTAACATTAATAGGAGCCATTTATTCAGAAACTGGAGAAAAGAAACTTGCATTGGAATATTACCGTCGGAGCATTCCTTATAAAAAACTAACGCAAAATGATTTAGGGTTAAGTGAAACCTTTCTTGGTATGGCTAAATTGTTTGAAAATGAAGGACAGATGGATTCAACCCTGTTTTATGCGAATCAGGCCTTAAAAATTGCAAAGGAAAAAAAATTTGCAAATCGGTACCTTGAAGCCAGTAGCTTCTTATCTTCTTTTTACAAGAACAGGAGGAATGTTGATAGTGCATTTTTTTATCTGGAAGCTTCTAAAGCTGCCAACGATTCTTTGTTCAGCCAGGAAAAAACAAAGCAACTCCAAAGCATTGCTTTTGATGAGCAACTGAGGCAAAAGGATTTGGAAGCTGAAAGAACGAGGTATCAAAATCAAATACGATTATACGTTCTTCTTTTTGCAGTAATTGTGTTCCTGGTAATAGCCATTTTTCTTTTTAAAAACAATAAGCAAAAGCAGAAAGCAAATAGC
>JANPNY010000026.1:0-3162 GCA_031427745.1 Chitinophagaceae bacterium
GCCTGTAAACACAGACCTTACAGCTTATGTAACCGAAAAAGCATTGTCTGGTTTATTTTATAATATCCGCCTGCAGGAGCAGTTAATCCGCAAAGACCCTGCTGCACAGGTAACCGGTATTTTAAAACAGGTATTTGGTAAATAAGTTCCCGAAAAAATATTCAACGCTTAAAATAAAAAAAGGATTGCAGGTTGCCCTGTAATCCTTTTTTGTATTGTACATCCAATTTGTTTAAACATCTATCGCTTCTCCATAAGCCATAGCTGTAGCCTCTTTCAGGCCTTCGCTCATAGTTGGGTGCGGATGAATAGCATTCAGAATTTCATGAGCTGTGGTTTCCAGTTTACGGGCAACAACCGCTTCGGCAATCATTTCAGTAACGTTCATCCCAATCATATGGCAACCTAAAAACTCACCGTATTTAGCATCGTAAATCACTTTTACAAAACCTTCAGTTGCGCCGGCGGCACTTGCCTTTCCACTAGCCATAAAAGGAAACTTACCCACTTTAATTTCGAATCCTGCATCCTTAGCCGCTTTTTCTGTATAACCTACCGAAGCTATTTCGGGAGAGCAATATGTACAGCCTGGTATGTTGTTGTAATCGATTGGTTCCGGGTGGTGACCACATAAATGTTCCGCCGCATTGATGCCTTCTTTAGCAGCTACGTGTGCCAGTGCTTGTCCGGGTGTGCAATCACCAATAGCATAAATACCTGCCACATTCGATTGGCCAAAGGCATCCACAATAATTTTTCCTTTTTCGGTTTTAATACCCAATGCTTCTAAACCAATGTCTTCAATATTGGCTACAACCCCCACTGCACTTAATAAAATATCAGCCTCTAAAGTAATTTCACCGGTGGGTGTTTTCACTTTTGCTTTCACGCCTGCCCCACTTGTATCTACACTCAGTACTTCGCTGTTGGTCATTATATCGATGCCTTGCTTTTTGTATTGCTTCTCCAGTTCTTTGCTGATATCCTCATCTTCTACAGGAACTATTCTTGGCATAAATTCCACGATGGTAACCTTAGTACCCATGCTGTTGTAGAAGTAGGCAAATTCACTGCCTATGGCACCGCTACCGCAAATAATCATGCTTTTTGGTTGTGCAGGCAAAACCATTGCAGCCCTGTAACCAACAATCTTTACATCATCAATCGGCATGCTGGGCAATTGCCTTGCCCTGCCACCTGTAGCGATGATAATGTTCTTAGCTTCCTCAGTTTTTTTAGTTCCGTCTGTAGCCGTAATTTCTAACTTTCCGGGAGCTACTAATCTGCCATAGCCCATTATCACATCAATCTTATTTTTTTTCATTAAAAACAGCACGCCTTTGCTCATTTTATCTGCTACACCACGGCTGCGTTTAACAACACCCTCAAAGTTATGGGTAGGATTTTGCACCGTGATGCCATAATCAGCAGCATGTTTGGCGTACTCATATACCTGTGCACTTTTCAACAAAGCTTTGGTGGGAATACAACCCCAATTGAGGCAAACACCACCCAAACTTTCCTTTTCTATTATTGCTACTTTTTTACCTAACTGGCTAGCTCTAATTGCCGCAGGATATCCACCGGGGCCACTGCCAAGAACGATTACGTCGTATGCCATGATTTATGATTTATAATTTATTAATGATGATTTAGTATCGCTGAAGGCATAAAAAAAAATTTGGGCCAAACAGTTGTTTTTCAATTTAACATCGTTGCATCGCCCTCTTGTACGCTTTGTTCTCTATTGATCAAGTTAATCAAAAGTAAACTAACAGGGACTAATGCGTGTGAAACTCACTCTCGTAAAATAAATGTCAGGATTAATTTTAACCAAACCTTTTTCCGTGAGCGAAGTTAATTTAAAGGAGGTAATGCACAAAGTAGAAAAGGGCTCAGACAGTTTTATTTTTTTCATTTCTTTTCCGTTGTTCGGCAATACTCTGTAACGATTTGATGCTTACGTTTAGCTCAAACCCAATCAACAGCACTAAAGAGTTGATGTAAATTAACGCCATCAGCACCATAATGGTTCCAATAGAGCCATACAACGCATTGTAGCGACCAAAGTTATTTACAAAGTAACTAAACCCGAGCGTCGCCATAATGCTTAAGAAGGTAGCCACAATAGCTCCCGGCGAAACAAGCTTCCAGCGCTTGTGTACAGCAGGAGCAAACTTATAAATGAATGCGATACTGTAAAAAATAAGGCCCACAATAAATAACCATCTTACATAAAAAATTATTTCTCTTACACCAGCACTTGTAACGCCCATCAATTTTAAAACTGCCCCTTGTGTAATAAGTGTAATCAAGCACCCCAACAACAACAAAAACAGCAGGGATGTTAGCCTGATTGCTACGATCCTGTCGTGAAAAAAACCTTTGCTTTTTTCAAATCCAATATAATTTTTATTAAACGACTGCATGAGCCCCATCATGGCATTGGAAGCAAAAAACAATGCCAATACCAATCCAAAAGATAACAAACCAATTTTTGCATCGTCCAGGAAAGAGTCTACAAATTTTATCAGGTTTACATTGTGCACTTTAGCAGGTACCACATCTATAATCAGTCCGTGCAGTTGTTCTTTAATGCTTCGCTTTGAAACAAAAGGCAGGTTGGGAATTAATGTAAATAAAAAAAGAAATGAAGGTGGTATTGCCATGATAAAATTGTAGGAAATAGCTGAGGCTCTTTCAGTAAGTCCAATAGTTTTTACCTGCACGTAAAAAAAAACCAAAACATCATACAAAGGCACACCTTCAAAACCAGGCAGGTAAACCAACTTGCTTTTACGTAGTATAAATGCTACTGGTGTTCGGGTTAATATAGTGCGTTCTAATTTATTCAATTGATTGAGTGAGGTTGAAAAATTTTCGGGTAAATATCCTGGTTATTTATATTACCAGCATCCATTGTAATATACAAACTTACTGGCTCCTCGTTTTCATTAAAGTATCTAATGCCTCCTGGTAGGCCTTAGCGTAACTTAAATGCTCGGTATAGGTTTCAGCAAAGTTGGAGTAGCCGCTGAAATCCGGTTTAGCAACAAAGAACAGGTAAGTGGTAGCAGGCGCATTTAATACAGCATCAATTGTTTTTTGAGACGGCGTACAAATGGGGCCCGGCGGCAACCCGCTTACCTGGTAAGTGTTGTA
>JANPNY010000027.1:0-2101 GCA_031427745.1 Chitinophagaceae bacterium
GGGTTGGGTGCTTTTCATTTTAATCCAAAGGGATCAATTAGAGATCAGAATGGTAATGTAACCTGGCATGAGCTGCATCCTTTGCGTACCGAAGGACAGGGTTTTGCAGAATACCCGGACAAGAAACCCTACCAGCTAACACAAATGAACCTGCCTTTTGGCGGTGGCGTAAAGTACCTGGCGAGTGACAATATTAATCTTGCATTTGAGTTGCTATACAGAAAGACATTTACTGATTATATGGATGATGTAAGTACTACTTATATTGACCGCACTTTGTTTGATAAATATCTCTCCACGGCAGATGCTGCTGTTGCAAAATTAATCAGCGATAAAACAATTGGTATTGTAACACCCGGGGTTACAAGATACGCACCCGGAGAACAAAGAGGTAACTCAAATAATAATGATGCATATTTTTCGTTTGTATTAAAATTCGGGATAAGATTTGGCAGTCAGTTCAGTAATTCTTACAATAAGAATGCTGCTAACAGAACAAGATGTCCTGCCAGGTTTTAATTTTTTAATAGAGGCAATTTTAAAATCCATTTATATGAAAAACAGCTTGCAAACAAACCCTGTAATTTTAAAAATAATAGTATTGGTTACCTGCTTTATGATGGCAATGTTTTATAACCAATCGAAAGCCGCAGCTACTGCTTCTCCCACTTCAACAGCCTCGCATTTCTTTACAATGAAATAAAATTCTTGTAATATAATATTGCTGCTACAATAAATATGGCAAAGTGGTGTATTGGAATTAATAAACCAGGAAGTAGCTTCAGTACTTCTTAGCTCTGAAACCACTTACAACAAAATTCCCTTATAATCGCTTTGCCATTTTTATCCTGCTAATCAATCTTCCAATTTATTCCTGCGACTGTTTGAGAACAGCAATCAAGCGACATCAACACAAATTATTGAAGTTGACAACTCATAAATTTATAAGAAAAAAGCGGAGCCTCCAGGCATTATTGAACTCTATCAAATTACTGCCAGCAGCTGGCATGAAGACTTGGGCAGGTGTGGCTTTCTAATAAACATCAGTTAGCTACCGGCTTTGCTCTAGCGAACCGTTTCCACTTACCTTTTTTATCTTCTACTTCCCGCTCGTAATGTAGCATTTGTAACAGGTGCAATCAGGTATGCATGCTTGTACTTCGTCAATGCAAAAACGTTCATTACCCGAAAACTGTATTGTTGTAAAATACCATATATTTATTCATTATAACTACTGCAATTAAACTAACTGCATGCAACAGATAACGTATATTTCTTGGCGGGTGATGGCACTGGTATTGAGTTGTTGCAGCAGCGCTTTTTCTCAGCAACCAGTGATAAAAACATTCTCCGATTCCGCTTTCACCAGCAACCGCATTTGTAGCAACGATATGTTATTACAGGAGCTAAGGAAAGATAAAAATTTTGTGGCACGGGAGAAAATGATGAACGATCAAATACTGCATTTTTCAAGACCATCTGCCCCCGATACACTTACTTTACCAGTGGTAATCCACATCATCAACCAAAGCCCCTACAGCATTACCGATGCATCAGTTATCAGCGGTATTAATGATCTTAACAATGCCTTTAGTAAATCCGGTCCGTACGCTTTAAGCCCCGGAGCCGATACCAAAATAAGATTTTGCATCGCAAAAAAAGATCCTGAAGGAGGCATCACAACCGGCATCACCCGTACCACCTCTTATTATGGTGATCATTTGAATATGGACAATGAAGATGCCCGGCTCAAGAACCTCATTCAGTGGGATCCAACACGGTACATCAACATCTGGTTGATCACCAATATCGATGCCGAGGCTTATGCCAATTTTACCTGCGGTGTGTGGACAAGATTGGGTGTAGGAGGTTACGCTACCATGCCTCCGGGCGGGGGAGCCACAGATGGAATTGTAATTACAGCATTTGGCACTTTGCTGGCGCATGAAATGGGCCACTACCTGGGCCTCTATCACACTTTTGAGGGAGGCTGCAATAACTTTGATTGCACCACAAATGGCGATAGGGTTTGTGATACACCACCCGATGGATCTGTGCTACCATCTTTTGCCTGCAGTAGTCCGGGCAACAGCTGCAACAC
>JANPNY010000028.1:0-7401 GCA_031427745.1 Chitinophagaceae bacterium
GGCAGCGGTGATAATGGCCGTATTACCAAAAAAGATGTGGACGGATATGTACCAGCACCAGTAGCAACACCTGCTCCAACTGCAACGCCTGCGTCTGCGGCTAAACCTACTGTTGTTGCAGCGGCTCCTGCCTTTACTGCCGTAGGACAGGAAGGATACACAGATATCGAATTAACCCAAATGCGAAAGGTAATTGCTCGTCGCCTTGGCGAAAGTAAGTTTACAGCTCCCCACTTTTACCTAACCATGGATATCAACATGGACAACGCAATTACTGCAAGAGTTGCCATGAACGAGGTTAGCCCGGTGAAAATTTCATTTAATGATATGGTGATAAAAGCCTGTGCCATGGCGCTTCGCCTGCACCCGGCTGTTAACAGTAGTTGGATGGGCGAATTCATCCGCCAGAACCACCATATACACATCGGCTCTGCTCTGGCTTTACCAGAGGGACTGATTGTTCCCGTTATCCGTTTTGCAGATCAGAAATCACTTTCACAAATTGCTGCCGATGCCAAACAATTATATGGCAAGGCAAAAGATAAAAAGTTGCAGCCAGCAGAATTTACCGGTAATACGTTTACTATTTCTAACCTTGGCATGATGGATATCGAACAGTTTACTGCCATAATCAACCCACCCGATAGTGCAATTTTAGCAGTAGGTGCCATTAAAGAAGTGGTGGTAAAAAAAGGCGATGGCTTTGGCGTAAATAACATCATGAAAGTAACCCTTAGCTGCGATCACAGAAGTGTGGATGGAGCTGTGGGAGCAGCTTTCCTGCAAACAGTAAAGAAATTTTTAGAAAATCCGGTAACAATGTTGGTGTAATGTGTTCGCCTATTTTATTTACAGGCGCTGATAATTTCAGCGCCTTTTTTATTTTTTTTGAGCCCGGCTTTTATTATATATTTAGCTTCGTAGGCGTCGCACTCTTTTACATTATATCTTTATTGAGCTTTATCCACAGAATACAAAAGCATCAGAACTTTTTGATAATCTCCACCAACAATCCGGCAATAATTTCATTCCCTTTATCCGAAGGATGCAGTCCGTCATACGTAGCATCCATTGCATCCAAAGGATATGGATATTCGTCGGTTAAAGGATTGTATGGAACAGCTATGTAATCGGGGTACAAATAGTTTTTATATGCCCCCGTTTGTGGATCTTTTAAACGTTTATATTTTACCAGCTTGTCTATGCTCAGGCTGCTTTCATTATACAAATCCAGCAATAGTACGTTTTCGATTTTACTGATGGTTTTGACGGCTTCTGCAAACCCGGCAAGTGATTGCCCGGCTTTGTCTTTATAGGAGCCCCAGGCATTATTTCTCCCATCACCATAATACACAAAATCTGCACGCTGCAAAGGTGTTATACAAATAATTTTGGCAGCTGGATTCAGGCTTTTAAGTTTATCAATAATTATGCGGTAAGCTCCATAGAAAGTATGGCTACCAGTGTTGTTTTGGTAATCGCCTAGCTGCCCTATAGGACGCCCCTGCCACCAATCATTTGTACCCAGCAAAACCGAATAGATAGCTGCTTTTTCAAGATAAAGCTGATCAATATTGTTGGCAATATCAGCTGCAGTCCAGCCATTATAACCCTCATTGGTATAGACTATATTCGGCAACATTTCCCCTACCCTTGTCAGGTAACCTTTTGTAACACGGTTACCCGTTTCGTTTAAATGTTCGTTTAAATAAGTGATAGAATCACCTATAGCAACCCACTCCATTTTTTTGGGTGAACAACCATTTATTACAACAACAGCAGCCATTAATAACAAGTATTTTTTCATTTTATTTTGTATTGATTTGGGTTCTTCAAAGCCAACGGAAATCATTCAATTTAATCCAGCAAAAATATATCGCCTTCTGTTAATACATCCAGCTGCACTTGTTGCAAACGCACTTTATCCGATTGTATAGCAGGTATTTTTTTCTTTGAGGGCAGACGCATTCTTATTACCTGGCTTTCGCCGGTTACCGTAACTTTTTTACCGTGAATAATAATTGAAGTGGCTTCATCAGTTCCAATACATTGTAAAGTTGGATTAGCTGCAAGCACCGACAGCAGTCGGTTGTAGCGGCTGCGAATAATAAAATGCTGATCAATGATAGCAGTTGATACAAGCCCCAGCCCTTCTTTAATCTCCACCATATTATATTTGATTTTGGTAAACGGCCCACTGTTAATACTATCCCCCAGCAGCTCATTACCGGTAATCATTTGCTGGCTCATAACAGCAGCGCCGGCGCTGGTACCGGCAATGGTTGCTCCATTTGCAAAAGCCTTTTTAATAGCCTGGTGGATGGGCGTATGTAGAACAATATCCATAAAGCGGTTTTGATCGCCGCCTGTAATAAAAACCAATTTTGCATGCTGCAAAGAATCAAGCCATGGTTGATGATTGACCGTTGTTTTGGTGAAATTGAACATGACCATCGCATTGTTGCAGGCCCTTTTAATATCTTCCCTGATATAAAAAAAACTGGTATCTGCGTTGGCGCTACTCATGGGCAGAACCACTATGTAATCATTTGCCTGTAGTTGAGCCGTTGCAACCATTTGCTGCATCATGGCTAAGGGCCTGTCGCCACCACCAATTATAAATAAACTGCCCTTCGTTTTCTGACCAAAAGAGTTAGCAGCAGCTAACAAAATTATTGCAATCACCCACCCTGTATATTTCATGAAGTGAATATAAGAAATGCAGTAATTAGAGCAGTATTTATTCTTTATTTCATTGCATCTTATTAAGGTTTTATTTTAACAAGCCAAATAATAAAAATGAAAGAGAAGCCGGTTTTAAAAGTGCAAGAATGAATCGATCAAAATGAGGTAATGCAATTATGTAGAAACAGTCATCTAATAACCTGTTAATGAAACAAACCCTTATTCATTACTCCATTTTCCGTAACTTAAATTTGCTGTTTGAATAATAATCAATAAAAATGCTTTATAAAAAACTTCATAATAGTTTGCTGCTTTTTTTACTGCTGCTCATCGGCCTGGCATCTTGCAAAAAAGAGTACAGTTACGAAGGTGGGAATACCGCAATTTTACCGGTTGATTCTTTAGTAGATACCTTTCCTGTTAAAGATAGTCTGAATCATGTTCTTCCTGAATTCACGCCCTGTGTTTACTGCATTAACAACAATCCTTTAAAAGAATCAACCTGGAGTTTTAAAATTGATACCACCATTTTATGCGGCAGCGTAGATACTGCCATTGTACTGGGCAACCGTGCTGCTTTTACTTTTTTTGGCCCCACGTACTGCGTAAAAGACAGCGGCATTATTTTTACCATCTATCTCAGCCCGTACCAATTAACGAGGGATACTACCAATTACGCTGTTCCAAAAGTTTCTTTTTATTACTACCATACGTTGGCACCATTTATCCTGATGAACCAGGCTTCCGAACCTTTTCAATTTGTAATTTCCAGTTACGTACATGCCACCCGTATTGCAACCGGCACTTTTAGCGGAGTAGCCTACAGGGCGGATGGTAGGGCAGCATTTATCACCGATGGGAAGTTTAACGTAAAACTGAATTAACTATTTCATTTAAATCGGCAAATAGATTACCATTTATTATTCGGTGTATTTTTTTGCGGCTGTTAAAAAAGTGTTGTTTTAAGACATTCCTTTTTCAGTTTGTTTTGAAAGTTCAAAAACATTCTTATATTTGTTACACATTTTTTAAGTATGAATTTAACAGAAGCCAAACAGCAGTTTATCGCCAGTTGGGGTGCCTTTGGTACGCAGTGGGGTATTAACAGAACAATGGCGCAGATTCATGCCCTGCTGATGGTAAGTGCAGAACCTATTACGCAGGATGACATAATGGAGCAACTCAACATCAGCAGGGGTAATGTAAATATGAACATCCGGGATTTGATTACCTGGGGACTGGTGGATAGAATTTTACTTTCCGGGGAACGCAAAGAATATTTCAGCGCCGAAAAAGATGTTTGGAAAGTTGCTACGCAAATTATTAAGGAGCGAAAAAAAAGAGAGCTGGATCCCATGATGAAATTACTGGTAACACTTGAAAACATAGAAGGGGATAAAAAAGATAAAGACGTAAAACAATTTATTGACACCGTATCCGGCCTTCGCAAATTTGGTAAAAAGGCAGATCAAATGCTAGACGTTATGATAAAGGCGGATGAAAGCTGGTTTTTAACCGGAATGATGAAGATTTTTAAGTAGATACCGTATCATAAAACTCTTTTTAAATTCCCAAATAAACGGCCGCAGTGCGGCTTTAATTTAAATCCTCAGTTTCATTATTTTCTGAAATTACAAAATATACAACTATGAAAAAGATAAAAATGTATGACCTTTTTATAAGCCTTTCGCTTATAATAATTAGTGTAATTGCAGGCATTATTGGGGGAATGAAAATAGCACTGGTTGGATATTATATAACCGGGGCATGGCAGCTGGCAAGTATGCTGTTTCATGCACGTTACAATTGCTTTACCAACAAAGGTTCTATGAGATATTTTTATCATTGGCTAGCGGCTGTTGGTTGCTCCTGTTTATTGCTGGCAGGCGTTTTAACAGCCTTTCGTTTTATGTATTTCCTGCTGTTGGTTTCTGCACCTTTAATGGCTTTTTATTACACGTATATCTGCTACCAGGAAGTATTTATAAAAATGCAGCGACCGTTGGCGATTTTAAAATAAAGACTTGTAACAGCAGGTGCATTTAAAATTGTCGCAGCGGATTAAAAGGTTGGCAACCTTCGTAAAGAGGTTTATAAGTTAAAAATAATTTTTAAAAGGTTGGCAACCCTTGCGAAAATTTTAAATGCACCCCCAACAGCAAACCTTATTGAATTTGGTAACTTCGTTTTATATTTTAAATGGTAATAAAATGATCAATCAACCCATAATTTTATTTGATGGCGTTTGCAACTTTTGCAATTCCACGGTAAATATGGTCATCAGGAACGACAAAAAAAAGCTCATAAAATTTGCTGCCCTGCAAAGCAATACCGGCAGGGAGTTGCTGCTTCAATACGGACTGCCGGTAGGTGAATTGAACTCCTTTGTTTTCATTGAAAAAGGTAAGGCTTACACCAAATCAACCGCTGCATTAATTGTATGCAAATACCTTAGCGGCATGTGGCCGCTGTTATATGGCTTCATTATTGTTCCTTCATTTATAAGAAATGTCGTGTATGATTTTATCGCAAAAAACCGGTACAAATGGTTTGGCGTTCAGCAGCAATGCATGATACCAACACCGGAAGTAATGGGAAGATTTCTACTGTAAGAAATTACAAATGGAAAATAGCTCATCAAATAAAGTCGATCAATTTTTTATCCTTCGTTACATGAAAAAGAAAAAAACACTGGTACTTGGAGCATCCCCCAACCCGTCCCGCTACAGCTATCTTGCTGTTCAAAAGCTCACTTCACATGAACATCCGGTGGTTGCACTTGGAATAAAAAATGGACATATTGGCAACAGCGTTATCGAGACAGAAAAAAAACTGTTCAATGATATTGATACGGTTACTTTATACCTTAACCCCACTCACCAAAAAGAATATTATTCGTACATTTTAGCACTTGCACCCAAAAGAATATTGTTTAACCCCGGCACTGAGAATGATGAACTGATGGAATTGGCAAAGCAACAGGGCATCGTTACGCAAGAAGCCTGTACCCTCGTACTGTTAAGCACTGGTCAGTACTAAAATAGGCATTTTACGCTTTCATATATGCAATAATCCGCAGTAGTAGTCGTTATGAGATGTAACGTGGTATTATTAAAACCAATACCGCAGTTATCCATCCAACAATAACACTATGAAACCATTCCTATCAATCCTATTGACAGTACTGTTTATCGGCTGTTTTTCAACCATCTTTTCTCAATCAAAAAAAGCATTTTTTAGCCGATACCCGGCCCAGGTTGCCTGTTCAGAAGCACAACTCTGTAAACTGTTTAATGCTGAAAAAGGACAGCAGGTTAGCTTGGAATTATCAGATAATTTTAAATTAGAAGGTTCTGTTTCTAATAAAATATCAAAATACAATAACGCACTGCAAACACTGGTAATAGAACTGCCAGCCTTCAACAATATGTTGCTGGCGGTTTCTAAAAGAACAACATCAAACAATCAAAACGTTTACATTGGCCACCTGTACAACAGCGAATCTGCAGATGGTTACCAGTTGCAGCAGCAGCAAAACAATACCTATCAATTTGTAAAGGTTGAAACCGAAAAGGTACTTCAGCCCTGCAACCAATAGAGAAAAAAAACAACATCCGAACAATATCCAACAACAACCGGTTAATCCCCGGTGGAAAACATCCTACTAATGAAAAAACTATTTTTATCACTGCTATTGTTGGCTGCTTTACTGCATGCTGTCAATGTAAATAGCCAACCTACCTATAGCAGTTTCCCTTCAGCTACTGCCACCATTTATTTAGATTTTGATGGTGAAGACGTTTACAGCCCAATATGGAACAGAGGCGTTGCATTAAAATGCACTCCCGCAGTTTTAAACGATATACAGATACAGGAAATTTTTAATCGGGTTGCAGAAGATTTTCGCCCTTTCAATATTAATATCACCACCAGCGAATCCGTATTTGTGGCAGCCCCTTTAAATAAAAGAATCAGGGTAATTGTTACACCTACCAGTGCCTGGTTTACGGGTGTGGGTGGTATTGCTTATGTAGGTTCTTTTAACTGGGGAGATGATACGCCCTGTTTCGTTTTCAGCGATCGGCTGGGCAATTCGCCCAAGATGGTTGCAGAATGTTGCTCTCATGAAAGCGGCCATACACTGGGTTTATCACACCAGTCTAAATACGATGGAAGTTGCAACCTTACAGATACCTATAACGCAGGATCGGGTACCGGTGAAGTATCCTGGGCGCCCATTATGGGCAACAGTTATTCCCGCAATATGAGTAGCTGGAATAATGGCCCTACCCCTTATGGCTGTAGCAAAATACAGGATAACCTGTCTATCATTACCACTCAAAACAACTTTACTTACAGAGCTGATGATTTCGGGGATAACATTAATACAGATCCCACCGTTATCACTTCTTCCATTATAAATATCGACGGACTTATAAGTTCCACCAATGATAAAGATGCCTTTAAATTTACACTTGTCCGAAATGAAAATTTCCATCTTACAGTAACCCCATTTAGTGTTAGCAAAAATAATGATGGCGCCAACCTGGATGTGAGATTATCCCTCTACGACGACAATAAAACTTTGCTTAGTACTTACGACCCGGCTAACACAATGGCCGTTGCCGTTGACACCATTTTAAATGCTGGAACTTATTACATGGTGGTAGATGGTGTAAAAGAAGCTATAAACTATTTAGGAATTGGCGATAAAGA
>JANPNY010000029.1:0-4791 GCA_031427745.1 Chitinophagaceae bacterium
CGGTGAAACTGTACCTCGATTACAAGCAATATTTGGATTCCATCAAGTTAAGCGGCTTTCAGTCGGTCATGGATACTACCAAAATACATACAAAATAAACTCAACTCCTTACCTAAAACCAGCATACCATGGATTCACTTCACTATAAAGAGATATTCCGCAAAGAGTTATTGAATAATGTGATTCCATTCTGGACAAAAAAATTCCGAAGATGCAGCGTATGGTGGCTTTTTTACCTGCCTCGACGAGAAAGGGAAAGTTTATGACACAGATAAATTTATGTGGTTGCAATGCCGCCAGATATGGACGCTATCTATGCTTTACAATCAGGTAGAGAAAAAGCAAGAATGGCTTGACATGGCAATACGTGGTGCTGAGTTTGTAAAAGTGAACGGTCGTGATGCAGATGGCAACTGGTACTTTTCTCTTACCCGTGAGGGTAAACCGATCATTCAGCCTTACAACATATTTTCTGACTGTTTTGCAGCCATGGGTTTTGCACAGTTATACAGTGCAACCCACAATGAAGAATACAAAGAAATTGCACTGCAAACATTTGATAATATTATTAGGAAGCAGGATGACAGTAAAGGAGTTTACAATAAGCAATTCCCTGGTACACGCCCGCTACAAGGTTTTTCGTTACCAATGATTCTTTGTAATCTTGTCCTGGAGATGGAACACATCATGAAACCTGAGCTTGTTGAAAAAACCATTCAACAAGGAATGCATGCAGTTATGAAAACGTTTTATAAACCGGAGTTTGGTTTGATCCTGGAAAATGTAGCGCCCGATGGCAGCTTTGTTGATTGCTTTGAAGGAAGGTTGATTAACCCAGGTCATGCAATTGAAGCCTTATGGTTTGTTATGGACCTGGCAAAACGCAAGGATGATTTTAGTACAATAAACCAGGCTGTCGATTTAACTATTGCTACTTTGGAATACAGCTGGGACAAAAAATATGGCGGAATTTTTTATTTTCTTGATGTAAAAGGAAATCCTCTGCAACAATTAGAGTGGGACCAGAAATTGTGGTGGGTGCATATTGAGGCCATCGTCAATCTGTTGAAAGCTTATCATCTTACGGGTGATGAGCGGTGTTGGAATTGGTTCGAAAAGGTCTTCGAATACACCTGGACACATTTTGCTGATAGCGCAAATGGGGAATGGTTTGGTTATCTCAATAGGCGTGGTGAGGTACTCTCACATGCAAAGGGCGGCAAATGGAAAGGTTTTTTCCATTTACCAAGGGGATTATACCAGGGTTGGAAGACGTTGGAAGCTATAACAGAAAAGGTTGGAGTATTAAACCAAACAGAAAGATAAAATGGCCACGATAATATTACAACCAATTACTAATGAAGAAGGCATTGATGAAAAGCAGTCAAGCTACACGCCCGCACTGATAGTATTGGGAGTTTTATATTTTATGATGGGGCTTATCACATGCCTTAACGATACACTTGTTCCTTTTTTTAAAAAAGGTTTCACACTTAGTTATTCCCAGTCATCATTGGTTCAATTTTACTTCTTTCTCACCTATGCAGTCATGTCAATCCCCGCAGGCAAACTGATTGAAAAGATCGGCTATAAAAAAGGAATGGTGTTGGGATTTTCCGTTGCTGCATTTGGAGCAGTTTTATTTTTACCTGCGTCAATTTTCCATTTTTATGAACTGTTTTTAGCAGCACTATTTGTGGTGGCTATCGGCATTGTGTTGTTGCAGGTAGCTGCAAACCCTTACGTAACAATTTTGGGTCCTGCAAAAACGGCTTCGTCACGTTTGGCAATGGTGCAAGGTGTGGGTTCGATAGGCACTACAGTAGCACCGGTTTTAGGCGCCTATTTTATTTTGTCGAGGTTGGACACTTCAAGTACCTCGAGCGAAGCGCTACGGATTCCATATTTGGTGATAGCAGCAATACTTATTGTTATTGCATTTGTGGTATCGCAACTGAAATTGCCTGTGATCAAGCAATCAGCAATCAGGCCTGGTGTTGTGGAAAATAAGGTCATGAGTATTTTCGCTTTCCGTAACCTTAATTACGGAGCAGTAGCAATATTTTTATATGTTGGTGCTGAAGTTTCAATTGGCACATTCCTCACGAATTATGTGTCGGATATTTTGAAACTTGACGTAAAGGATGCTAATTCGTATGTAGCCTTTTATTGGGGCAGTATGGTTATCGGTCGGCTATTGGGAACTTTGATTTTAAAAATAGTAAAACCCGGATTTGTGCTGGCAATATGTGCATCTATGGCTGCAATACTAATACTTGTTTCGGTAAATACAGGTGGTCTTGTTGCTGTTTGGAGCATGATCGCTATTGGACTTTTTAACTCTGTTATGTTTGCAATAATATTCTCTTTATCTGTTAACGGACTAGGAACGCATACAACCCGGGCTTCAGGAATATTATCGACAGCGATCGTGGGAGGAGCAGTGATGCCATTCTTACAGGGGTTGTTGATAGATAATTTTACCTGGACCATTTCCTTTATGCTGCCGCTATTATGCTACTTGTTTATTTTATTCTATGGCTTAAATGGTTACCGGTCTAAACACAATTTAAAATCATAAATTATTTATTGGTCTGTTGGCCTGTAAACAATTAAGGCTATTTGTGTGAACAAGAAGTCTATAAAAATTATTGTTACTCGCCGATGCAGAAAGGGGTTCGAGCCCCCTCGATTACCCATTCTAGAAAACCTCTCCTTTTAGGAAGGGCATCCTTGTTTTAAAGGCAGGCCGATTTTGACAAACTCCTCACAGGGGGCAATGCTTCCACCGCTAGCTACTCTTTAAATTCTATCATTTTAAACACTCTCCTTCTTACACACTTTTTAGCCACCCATCAGTTTTAAGAAAACATTAGTGACATACCGGCTGTTATTGAAATAAAAACAGGCATTTTTCCGTTAATTTTACTTTATGCTACAATTAAGGCAAATTATTATGAATAAAAAATTCTTTCCGGTGTTACTGGTTTTAACAGTTGCAAGTTTCTTTTTTGCTTTTTCCAGAAGCAGTAGTGCCAGCGATAATCCAAAATCGAAGAACGAAAAGATTTTGCACAACGTAGGATTACTGCTGGAACAAGGGCATTACAGTCCCAAAAAAATAGATGATAATTTTTCAGCGGCAGTTTTAAAAGCCTTTGTGAAAGAACTGGACGAGGATAAGAGTATTTTTTTAAAAGCAGATATAGACAGTTTTCAAAAATATATCAACACAATCGATGATGAGATACACGGCAGCAAGTTGGAGTCATTCTATTTTATCAGCGAATCGTACTCCCGGAGAATGAAGCAAGCTTCGCAATTTTACAATGATATTTTAAGCAAACCTTTTGATTTTACTAAGGATGAAAATATTATAATGGATAGCGAAAAACTGCAATACGCTAAAGACGATGCAGCACGAAAGGAAGTTTGGCGCAAACGTCTTAAGTACCTGGTGCTTACCAAATATGCTGATTTTTTGGACGACAGGGAACGTAATAAGGATAAAAAAATAATTGAATCTGCCGACAGTACTGCTGATACTGATGCTAAACCTCCCGTTAAATTTGTTTACAAAGCAGATAGCACGTTGGAAAGGGAAGCCCGTGACCAGGTGCGCAAACAAATAGGCCGCTATTTTACAACCTTGCAAAATCACAACACATCCGATGAGTTGTTCAGTGAGTTTTTAAATAACATTGCTACAGAAATGGATCCCCACACGAGTTATTTTGCACCTATCGAAAGCAGGGGTTTTAATGAAATGATGAGTGGCAAGTTTTATGGTATTGGGGCACAGTTAAAAGAAGAAGAAAGCAAAATTAAAATCGCCAGTCTTATATCTGGCGGTCCTGCCTGGAAATCAGGTCAAATGAGCGTGAATGATGAAATCATTAAAATTGCGCAGGGAGCAGGCGAGCCGGTGGATGTTACAGGATATGCAGTGCCGGATGCAGTAAAACTAATCAGGGGATCTGAGGCGGGAACCGAAGTAAGATTAACAGTTAAAAAAGCAGATGGTAGCATTAAAATAATCATCCTTAAAAGAGATGAAATAAAGCTGGATGATACTTTTGCAAAAAGTGTAATTATAAATGGCGAACATAAAATCGGGTACATTTATTTACCTGAATTTTATATGGACTTTGAAAATCCGAATGGTGCAAGATGCTCGGATGATGTTGCAAAAGAAATAGTGAAATTAAAAGCCGAAAATGTTGAAGGTATTGTAATGGACTTGAGAAGCAATGGAGGTGGATCGCTGCCCGAAGTGGTAAAGATGGTAGGCTTATTTATTGAAGATGGGCCGGTTTGCCAGGTTAAAGGACGGGAAAATGTGCAACCACAGCAATTAAAAGATAGGGATAAAAGTGTATTATATACAGGGCCATTAACAGTAATGGTAGATGAATACAGTGCGTCTGCATCAGAAATATTTGCTGCCGCTATACAGGATTATAAACGAGGAATTATTGTAGGTAGCAGTTCAACGTATGGCAAGGGCACAGTACAACGTACCATTCCGTTGAATCCTGAAACTGAGTTTGTGATTGGTAATAAAAAATCAGAGGATTTAGGTACTGTCAAATTAACGCTGCAGAAATTTTATCGTATCAACGGCGGCGCAACCCAGTTAAGAGGCGTAACCCCGGATGTGGTGATACCTGATAGGTATGAGTTGGCCAAAACAAGGGAAAAAGACAACCCCACCGCATTGAGCTGGGATGAAATTGGTAAAGCTGATTATAAACCATGGGTATCTACCTACAGTACAGATGCGGTAGTTGC
>JANPNY010000030.1:0-4615 GCA_031427745.1 Chitinophagaceae bacterium
CGACCTGCCACAACCACCACGACGTCATGCCCACCAGCGACGAGCTGCTCGGGCCCGGGCCCGGCGGGACCTGCGGGGCGTGCCACCAGCCCGGCGACCGCTGCGACCTGGCGACGCGCGCCATGAAGGGAGGCCTCTCCCGCCTGGACCAGGTGGTCACCCGCGCGCGCGCCTCCCTGGCCCACGCCGCCCGGCTCGGCATGGACGTGGAACGCGCCACCTACGACTTGACCCCGGCGACGGAGGCGCTGGTGCGTGCCCGGGTGGTGGTGCATACCTTCTCCGAGAAGGAGTTCGCGAAGGTGATCGAGGAAGGCGTCCAGGCCGCGGGCGAGGTGGACCGCGCCGCGCCACATGCCTTTGGGTACCAATGTTCACAACATTGAAATGCAACCAGGCCAGGGTGGTAAATTGGTACGCAGCGCAGGAGCAAGTGCACAGTTATCAAATAAGGAAGATAGATACGGTGTATTAAAAATGCCAAGTGGTGAGTTGAGAAAAGTATTGATCAATTGTTATGCAACGGTAGGTGTAGTTAGCAACAGCGATCATAACCTGGAGAGTGCTGGTAAAGCAGGTAGAAACAGGTGGAAAGGTGTTAGACCAAGAACCAGAGCAGTAGCGATGAATCCGGTGGATCATCCGATGGGTGGTGGTGAAGGACGGGCTTCCGGTGGTCATCCACGCAGCCGCACAGGTAAATACGCAAAAGGGCAGGTTACACGTACAAGAGGAAAAGGATCAGATAAAATGATCATCCAACGTAGAAACGGTAAGAAAATAAGCAGGAAATAATTTTTAATCATTGTTAAAATGTTTCCCCTCCGGGAAAAAATAAACAAAAAACAACAACATGGCTCGTTCAGTAAAAAAAGGTCCTTATGTAGATGCAAATCTTGAAGAAAAAGTTCTTGCAATCAATAATGGAAAAAGTAAAAAGGGTGTAATTAAAACATGGAGTCGCAGGTCAACTATCACTCCTGATTTTGTTGCCCATACTCTTGCAGTGCACAATGGCAATAAGTTTATACCTGTTTATGTAACAGAATTTATGGTAGGTCATAAGCTTGGTGAGTTTGCCCCAACAAGAAATTTCAGAGGACATTCTAGTAAGAAAATTTCATAATTAACTGGGTTGGGTTTACTGAGAATGAAAATAATCAGCAAACAAAATCAAGAAACAAATATAAAATGGAAGCAGTAGCAAAATTGAATAATTATCCCACATCACCACGTAAAATGCGTTTGCTGGTTGATTTAATTCGTGGAATGGAAGTTGAAAAGGCTTTAGGTGTATTGGAATTTAATACCAAGCATCCGGCTGTTCCTTTATACAAATTGTTGAAGAGTGCTATCAATAACTGGGAGCAAAAAAATGAAGGCCAGAAGGTAGAAGATGCTAAGTTGGTGGTTAAAACTATAATGGTAGATGGTGGCAGGGTTATCAAACGTATGCGTCCTGCTCCACAGGGCCGTGGATATAAAATCCGCAAACGTAGTAACCACGTTACACTAATTGTAGATAGTAATATCTAAATCGCATTTACGACAGTAACTATTGAATTCAAAACTTTAAAAATAATAGTGAGCAAATTTGCTTCACATTAGTAAAACAACAACATGGGTCAGAAAACAAATCCAATTGGCATCAGGTTAGGCATCATCCGTGGATGGGATAGTAACTGGTATGCAAATAAAAAAGATTTTGGTAAAAAGTTAATCGAAGACAATAAAATCAGAAATTATCTTAATGCCCGTATCAATAAAGGGGGTATCTCAAAAATTGTAATTGAGCGTACACTTAATAAATTGATTGTAACCATTCATACCTCTAAGCCTGGTATCATTATCGGTAAAGGTGGTGGAGAGGTTGATAGAATCAAAGAAGAGTTGAAGAAATTAACAGGCAATGATGATGTTCAGATAAACATTCTTGAAATCCGTCGTCCTGAATTAGATGCACAAATTGTTGCTGATACAATTGCCCGTCAATTAGAAGGACGTATCAACTTTAAGCGTGCAGTAAAAATGTCAATTGCATCTGCCTTAAGAATGGGTGCAGAAGGTATTAAAGTAAGATGTGGTGGTCGTTTAGGTGGTGCTGAAATTGCACGTAGCGAGGAAATTAAGCAAGGTAGAACTCCATTACATACATTACGTATGGACATAGATTACGCCAGTGTTTTTGCACAAACTGTTTACGGTAAAATCGGTATTAAAGTTTGGATTTGTAAAGGTGAGGTTTTGGCTAAAAGAGATTTGAATCCAAACATACTTGCAGGTGGTGGTAAAGAAGGTGGCGAAAGAGGTTTTGATAACCAACGTGGTGGTGAAAGGGGTGATAGAAGAGATGACAGACGTGGTGGTGGAGACAGAGGTGGTGATAGAAGGCCAGGTGGTGGCGGTGGAAATCGTGGTGGTGGAACCGGTGGGGGCGCTAGAAGAAGTTAATTAGCAAATAGAAAATATTGTAATCACTCGATTGAGAAATTGCAGCATTGAGAAATTTTCAAATTATTAGAAAATGTTACAACCAAAAAGAGCAAAACACAGAAAAGCACAGAAAGGCCGTATAAGGGAAGTTGCGAAAAGAGGTACTACCATATCATTTGGTTCTTTCGGCTTAAAAGCATTGGAGCCAATTTGGTTAACCAACAGGCAGATTGAAAGTGCACGTCAGGCAATGACAAGGCATATGAAAAGAGAAGGAAATGTTTGGATCAGGATTTTTCCGGATAAGCCAATTACAAAAAAGCCTGCTGAAGTAAGGATGGGTAAGGGTAAAGGTAACCCCGAGTATTGGGCGGCAGTAGTAGAACCAGGTCGTATTTTATTTGAAGCTGATGGCGTTTCTTTGGAAGTAGCTAAAGAGGCATTTGAATTGGCAGCACAAAAATTACCGATCGCTGTAAAGTTTGTTGTAAGAAGAGATTACCAGGCTTAAACCAATTAGCAAATTAGAAAACTAGATACAATGTCAAAAAAAGTTGATTTTTTAGCAAGCGTTAAAGGCTTAAGTGCCGAAGACCTTACAGCTAAAATAGCTGAAGATGAACAAAGGTTGAAGAAATTATCTTTCGCCCATAATGTTACACCTTTAGAAAACCCGGTAAGCTTACGCTTATTGCGCACGGATATAGCCCGTTTGAAAACCATTTTAAGAAGTAAAGAACTCGGTTTATCATAAACCATAAATTTTTGCACCAATGAGTGAAGTAGCAACAACAGAAGTAGTATCATTAATTGATAGAAACTTACGTAAAACCAAAGTTGGGATTGTAACCAGTAATAAAATGGACAAAACAATCACAGTAAAGGTGGAGAGAAAAGTAAAGCATCCTCTTTACGGCAAGTTCGTAAAAAAATCTACCCAGTTTCATGCCCATGATGAAAAGAATGAGTGTAGCATAGGCGATACTGTAAGGATTATGGAAACACGTCCTTTAAGTAAAACAAAGCGTTGGAGATTAGATGCAGTTATTGAGAAAGTGAAGTAAGACTTTAATATTAATTACTTAACATTAGTATTAATACAGGAAGATAAAATAATTTGGAAAATATAGGTACCTGTTTTTAAATGCAAGTACTAAAAATTAAATAAAATGATTCAGCAAGAAAGTAGGCTAAACGTAGCAGATAACAGCGGAGCAAAAGAAGTATTGTGTATCCGTGTGTTGGGTAATTCTGGCCAGGACTATGCAAAAATTGGCGATAAAATAGTGGTTACTGTTAAGGATGCAACACCTAATGGTGGTATCAAAAAGGGCACTGTAAGTAAAGCGGTTATTGTAAGAACTGTAAATAAATTACGTCGTAAGGATGGTTCTTATATCCGTTTTGATGATAATGCAGTTGTGTTGTTAAACAACTCTGATGAACCAAGAGGTACACGTATTTTTGGGCCGGTTGCCAGGGAGTTAAGAGATAAGGGTTATATGAAGATTATATCTTTGGCTCCTGAGGTATTGTAAGAAAGTGTTGAGCTTTTAGCTGCGAGCTACGAGCCATCGAAAATTGTAATAAAAGATTTTAATTGCTCGAAGCTCATAGCTGACAGCTCAAAGCTTAAAAAAAAAATGAGTACAAGATTTAAACCGAAGTTTAACATTAAAAAGGGCGACAACGTTGTTGTGATTGCCGGTGATGATAAAGACACAAAAAAGCCACGCAAGGTTTTAGAAGTAATTACAGAAAAAGGGCGTGTGTTGGTAGAAGGTGTTAACATCGTTACTAAGCATACCAAGCCTACTTCGCAAAACACAAAGGGCGGTATTGTTAAGATAGAAGCACCAATCGCTATTTCTAATGTAATGCTTTGGGATGCTAAAGCGGGCAGTGGTGCAAAGGTTACCCGTACCAGGGAAAATGGTAAATCTATTAGAACATCTAAAAAATCAGGGGAGGTTATAAAATAATGAGTACAAAAACTTACACTCCAAGATTAGCAGAAAAGTACACTAAAGAAGTAGTACCTGCTTTAATGAAAAAGTTTTCTTACAAAACTGTAATGCAAGCTCCTAAGTTATCAAAAATCTGTATTAACCGTGGTGTTAACGGAGCGGTTACAGATAAAAAATTAGTAGACATTGCTGTAGATGAGTTGAATACCATCACT
>JANPNY010000031.1:0-2532 GCA_031427745.1 Chitinophagaceae bacterium
AAATTTATTTACAGCTCATGAAAGAAAAAGTTGATGCTGGTGCAGATTATATAATGACACAAATGTTTTTTGACAATCAAAAGTTTTTTGACTTTGTAAAATTGTGCCGGAATATGGGCATTGACGTTCCTATTATTCCCGGACTTAAACCTATCACCAATAAAAAGCAGTTATCTATTTTACCCAAAGTTTTTCATGTGGATATTCCTGCCGATTTATCCTATGCAATTCTTAAAGCCAAAACAGATGAGGATGTAGAGCAAATTGGAACCGAATGGCTGATACAGCAATCGAAAGAATTAAAAGCATTTGGTGTGCCGGTGCTGCACTATTATACGCTGGGCAAGCAGCATGTAATTTTGGATGTAGTGAGGGCAATACGATAAATGAATTTTAAAAAAGTATTAAAAAGCTGGCATTTAATTGGCTAGCTTTTTTTATAAATGGTGCTATGGTTTTTACAGGTTGAAATAAAATTAATGCGCCAGCAGCCAATTTTCGCCGTCTCCTATTTCTGCACTGGTTGGTATATCATTGGGCAATGCCAGCGCATGTTGCATGCAATCTAAAATTACCGGCTTAACTTTTTCCAGCTCTTCTTTTAACACATCAAAAACCAATTCATCATGCACCTGCAATAGCATTTTACTTTTAAAATGATGGGCTTTAAAAGCTGCATCAATTTTTATCATGGCCAGTTTAATCATATCAGCAGCAGTGCCCTGTATGGGTGAGTTGATGGCGTTGCGTTCTGCAAAACCCCGTACGGTAAAGTTAGCGCTATTGATGTCTTTCAGCCATCGCTTGCGGCCCATCAATGTTTCCACAAAGCCGTTTTCTTTGGCAAAGTTGATGGTATCATCCATGTACTTTTGTATGTTGGGAAACTGCTTTTTATAATTGTCAATAATCTCCTTTGCCTCAGTACGGGAGATGCTTAAATTTTCTGCAAGACCAAATGCACCCTGCCCGTAAATAATACCAAAATTTACGCTTTTGGCCCTGTACCGCATTTCTTTGGTTACATCCGCTTCTTCTACATTAAATACTTTGGCAGCGGTAGCGGTATGAATGTCTTTACCTGTTTTAAATGCTTCGCACATATTTTCATCGCCACTAATAGCAGCAACAATGCGTAACTCTATTTGGGAATAATCGGCAGAAACCAACACATGATTTTCATCTCTGGGGATAAAGGCTTTTCTAATTTCCTTTCCTCTTTCGGTGCGTACCGGAATGTTTTGTAAATTGGGATTGGTACTGCTCAACCTACCTGTTACTGCTACTGCCTGTGCGTAGGAAGTATGTACCCTGCCGGTTTTACTGTTGATTAATTCGGGCAATGCATCTACATAAGTATTCTTTAATTTGGTAAGTTCCCTAAAGGATAAAATATCGTTGCAAATTTTATGCTGATTGGCCAGTTTTGCCAACACATCTTCGCCGGTTGCATACTGGCCCGTTTTAGTTTTTTTTGCTTTGGGATCCAATTTCATTTTATCAAACAATACATCGCCCAATTGTTTGGGACTTGCCAAATTAAACCTTACTCCAGCCTGTTCATACACAGATTCCTCAAATTCCTTTGCATCTTTTTGTAAAACAATACTATAGTCTTTTAAAAAGTTCTCATCAATGCGAATGCCCTCAAACTCCATATCTGTCAGCACTTTTACCAATGGAATCTCCACTTCATACAATACTTTTTCTACTGCTTCTTTTTTTATCAGGGGTAAAAAAACGTTTTTTAACTGCAGGGTAATGTCTGCATCCTCAGCCGCATATTCTTTAATTTTTTCTATTTCAATATCCCTCATGTTACCCTGGCCTTTCCCTTTTTTGCCAATTAATTCGGTGATAGATACCGGCTGGTAACCGAGGAATTTAGCACTCAGCAAATCCATGCTGCTTTTGCCATCGGGCTCTATTACATAATGAGCAAGCATGGTATCAAAAATATTTCCCTGCAGCTCAAAACCGTACCATTTCAACATTAGTAAATCATACTTGATATTTTGGCCTATCCAGCAAATGTTTGGGTTGTTGAACAGTGGTTGAAAATGGTTTAAAAGCTCAATGCATTCATTCTTGTCTGCCGGACATGGCACGTAATAAGCTTCTGTTGGTTTGATGGAAAAACTAAGTCCTACCAGTTCCGCTTCGTTGGGATCGAGGCCGGTGGTTTCTGTATCAAAAGAAATTTCAGTTTGCCCCATGGCTGAATCTACAAACTGCTGTATAGCTGTTTCATCATTCAACAAAATATAATTATGTGGGGTGTTGTGGATATTTGCTGTCGCCGGACCCAATGGCCGAGCGTCCTGCTCTTCCTGTACTTGTTCCTCATCAGCTGAGGCGGTTACTGCTGCTTCATTATTTCCAAAAAGGTCTAGCTGGTTTGTATTTGCTTTTGCCTTACGATTGTCGGTTGTTGATTGTTCTGGGCCGTTATTGGTTGCTGGTCTCCATTGATCGGGTAATGCACCTGCATCTTCTCCTAACAATCGTTTGGTAAAGGACCGGAACTCGAGC
>JANPNY010000032.1:0-3308 GCA_031427745.1 Chitinophagaceae bacterium
GCGGATATTCTACCCACACCTTTCTTACTTTCCCCAGCACTCCATCGTTCACCATTGCTTTAGCCTGCTTCACCATTGGATATCCTGAATAGGTATGCGTTAAGCAAAGCAGTAAACCAGTTTCTTCAACTATTTGTTTTAATTCAATGGCTTCGGCCAGGTTAAAGGTGATAGGTTTTTCAATTACTACATTAAAACCCTTTTGCAAAGCCATTTTTGCCGGCGCAAAATGGGCAAAGTTGGGTGTTACAATCGTAACAAAATCCATCCGCATGTCTGCCGGTAACTGGCTTTCTTTCTCCAGCATCTCTTCGTAATTAAGATAGGTTCTTTCAGGGGATAAAAAAAGAGCTTCACCGGATTCCTTTGCAATTGCAGGATTGATACTTAAAGCACCACAAACAATTTCTACCAGGCCGTCCATATTAAAAGCAAGCCTGTGTATAGCGCCGATGAACGCATCCTTGCCGCCACCGATCATGCCCATCCGTAGTTTTCTTTTCATACTTTAACAATGTTTTAATTAAGCAATTTATGGAGGGAAAATTTTGACAAGTTTACGAATAAGATTCCTTTACCTGATGGTTTTTTTTAAGTAGGCAATCGGTCGTAGCATTATTGATTGATTTTTATCCATTCCTGATACCAAAACGATTATTTGTTCCAGGCAAAGGCAAATCAGCAATGTTTTTTTCTCAATTGGTTTTTTATCAGAAGAAAAAATTACTTTTAACGCTGTAATTCGATTGCTAAATTAAGAGCTCCGAAATCCATCAGCAAGATTCCTGAAAATCTGCTTTATTCTAAAATATGAAAGAACTATTCTTCCTAAAAAATGTATCAGAACCCTTAGCAGTTGGCACTAAAAATTTTCTATTATGATTGTTTTGTACTTCTTACAATTTTCAAACAATCTATCCCGACTGCCATTTTTTAAAACACCTGCATCATGCAACTTTTTGCTGTGATTGTTATTTTATACATCATTAAATGATTAACCAATAAACTAAAACAAACTAATCAATATGCCTGAAAACATTGTCTACGATGCTATCGTAATTGGATCTGGAATCAGCGGCGGATGGGCTGCAAAGGAATTGACAGAAAAAGGATTGAAAGTATTGATGCTGGAAAGAGGCCGCGATATTGAGCATATTAAAGACTATGTAAATGCCAGCAAAGATGTGTGGGATTTTCCACACCGGGATAAGGCCACACAGCAAATGAAAACCGATTATCCCGCTTTAAAAAGAGATTATCCTTTAAACGAATCAACCTTTGGAATGTGGGCCAATGAAAAGGAAAGCCCTTATACCGAAGTAAAAAGAATGGATTGGTATCGTGGCTATCATTTAGGGGGGCGGTCGCTTACCTGGGGACGCCAAAGCTACCGTTTAAACAAGTGGGACTTTGAAGCCAATGCAAAAGAAGGTATTGCGGTTGACTGGCCTATAAGGTACAACGAGATTGCCCCCTGGTACAGCCATGCAGAAAAATTTGCGGGCATACAGGGCACTAAAGAAGGGCTGGAAGTTTTACCCGATGGAGAGTATATGCCAGGAATGGAAATGAATGTGGTAGAAAAAGATGTGGCTGCAAAACTGAAAGATTTTTATAAAGGCAAACGCCACATGTTTATTGGTAGAAGTGCCAATATTACTGAAGCTCATAACGATAGATCCAATTGCCAGTATCGCAACAGATGCTGGAGGGGTTGCCCTTTTGGAGCCTATTTCAGTACCCAGTCTGCTACGCTTCCTGCGGCACGAAAAACCGGCAACCTAACCATGGAAGTAAATAAAATTGTTACAAGATTGTTGTATGATAAGGACAAAAAAAAAGCAACAGGTGTGGAGGTAATTGATGCATTAACCAACAAAACCATTGAGTATAAATCTACCATTGTATTTGTTTGTGCATCTACATTTAATTCTGCCTGGATATTGATGAACAGTGCAACAGATATCTGGCCAGATGGTTTGGGTAGCAGCAGTGGCGAATTGGGGCACAATATAATGGACCATCATTTAAAGAATGGTGCACGGGGCAAGGTAGAAGGTTTTGAAGATAAGTACCTCTATGGTCGCAGGCCAACAGGTATTTATGTACCTCGTTTTCGCAATATTTATGATGATAAAAGAGATTACCTCCGTGGCTTCGGCTACCAGGGCGGTGCCAATCGTGGACGTGGCATTGATATTGCAGAATTTACCCTGGGTGCGGATTTAAAAGAAGCATTGAGTGAACCTGGTAGCTGGACTATGAACCTGGGTGGTTTTGGTGAAATGCTGCCAGACCATAGCAATAAAATGACGTTGGATAAAAACAAAAAAGACAAATGGGGTTTACCCACCATTGCTTTTGATGTGGAACTAAAAGAAAACGAATTAAGAATGCGGAAAGATATGGTGGCTGATGGGATAGAGATGCTAACCAATGCCGGCTTAAAAAATGTAGAAGGTTTTGATAGCGGATATGCAGTAGGCATGGGTATTCATGAAATGGGTACGGCACGTATGGGCAGAGACCCAAAAACATCTGTACTGAATGGCCACAACCAGGTATGGGATGCACTGAATGTTTTTGTTACAGATGGCGCTTGTATGACGAGTGCTTCCTGTGTAAATCCATCACTCACTTACATGGCTTTAACAGCAAGGGCAGCAGATTTTGCCGCAAACGAATTGAAGAAGAAAAACTTGTAAAATGAATGTGCTGCAACAGTAACACTCAATCAATCAAAACGATTAAACTTATACAATGGAAAGAAGAGAACTTTTAAAACAAATAGCCCTGCTTACAGGCGGCCTGGTAATAGGTGGAGAATTATTTTTAAGCGGCTGTAAAACTACTGCCAAAGCAGATGCCGGCTTCTCTGCTGCAAGTATTGCATTGCTGGATGAAGTAGGTGAAACTATTATACCAGCTACAGCTACGCCAGGTGCAAAAGCCGCACAGGTAGGTGAGTTTATGAAGATATTTGTAACAGATTGTTATACTGCAGAAGAGCAGGCGGTTTTTACAAAAGGCATCCTTCAATTGGAAGAAGCCAGCGATAAAATGCACAAAAAATCGTTTATGGATTGCGATGCCAATCAAAGAAAAGATTTATTGATAAGTTTGGAAAAAGAAGCCAAAGCATTTAACGAAAAAGTAAAGGCAGCTAACGAAGGCAAAAAGGAAAATAAATTGCCGCTGCATTATTATACCATGATGAAGCAACTCACTTTATTCGGGTTCTTTACTTCAAAAACAGGAGCGACTGAAACATTGCGTCACATACAGGTTCCTGGTAAATATGATGGTGC
>JANPNY010000033.1:0-3250 GCA_031427745.1 Chitinophagaceae bacterium
ACTGCGGCGCAAAGCACCAAGCCGATTAAGTGATACGAACCGACCACGGCAGCATACAAGCCGGGGTGAGGCATATTATTACAGCAATATGTTGCCCCAACTGGCAGATTTTAACAGGGGTGCATGGGGCACCCTGGAGGATGCCGTGAGGGGTTACCTGTACAGGAACCCTGGTACATCATTGTACATAGTTACAGGCCCGCTTTTAAAAGATGGCCTGCGGGTTATTGAAAGAGGAATAAACAAAGTGAGTATCCCTGCTATGTATTGGAAAGCTGTGCTGGACCTCAATAACAAAAAGGCAATCGGGTTTATGATGCCCAATCAAAACATCACCCAGCCACTTTCAACTTTTGCCGTATCGATCAACGATATCGAACAAGCAACCGGGCTCGACTTCTTTAATAAGCTACCGATTGCTTTACAGGAATCATTGGAAAAACAAACCAATACCGCCGATTGGCTGCCGCAGGTAAATACGGTTGACATTGAGCCGCTGAACCAGGAAAAAATGCCCCGCAATCATTTTAATTCACTTGTTGCCGGGCAAATGATGGGGCAGGCAGAAGCGGTATCTGTATGTGGCACTGTGGTGGGTGCAAGGCTAAGCAAGGCCGGCAATGTTCTCATCAACCTGGATAAACAGTTTCCTAACCAGATATTTACTGTATTTGTAAAAAAGGAAAACCTCCTTAATTTTAATTACGACCTGGTAGAGGTACTAAAAAATAAAATAGTTTGCGTAAAGGGAAAAGTGATTAACCAGGGCGGTGTTGCAACCATGTACATCCAAAATAAAAATGACATTAAAGTGGAGTAGTAAGCGCTGAAATATTAATTGAAATTTATTTCCAACGTCAATGTCGGATTAAACATTCTCTTTTAGCTTTAACATCATCATCTTTTAAAAAAAATAACCATAGCGCCCAATACGGTTAGGATAATTACCACCCGCCTGTAACGATCGTCTTTTAATGTAGCCACAATTTTAAGGCCTGACCAAAAACCCAGCAATAGTGCAGGGGCCAGCAAAAGGTCTGTTTGCAAGGTTGCGAGGGTAATATTTTTCCAGTAAAATACCTGGAAGGGCAACTTGAATAAATTGATCACTAAAAAAACCCATGCCGCAGTGCCGATAAAATCATTTTTAGGCATGCGCATGGCAAGGAAATAAACATTGGCAAATGCACCAGCCAAATTACCAAGCATGGTGGTAAAACCAGCAGCAAGCCCGGTGGAAGCAACAAATAATTTATTGGTAGGAACAGTCTTTGCTTTTCTGAATTCAAAGGCTACAATAATGATGACAGTTATTAAGATGATCACTGCCATTATCTTCCTGAACAATACTTCATCAATATCTTTTCCAACATAAACACCTATCAAAATGCCGACCATCATCCAGGGAATTAGTTTCCAGAATTGCGGCCATTGTGCATGCCGGTTGTAATAATAAACCGCCAAAATATCTGCTACGCAAAGCAATGGTAATACCACACCGGTGCTGGCTTTGCCGCCAAACACGATTGCCATAATGGTTACATTCATCATGTCGATGCCCTTTAGCCCGGCCTTTCCCAGGCCGATGATAAATGCAGCAATTAAAATTAAAACCCAGTTGGTGATACTACCGTTAAAGAGAATATTCATGTGGTAAATGCGCAAAGATGAAAGGTGAAATTATCCTATTCAGTTTGATAATTTTAAAAAAAATGAACATTGAAATTTCTGGTGCTTAGTAAACCGAAGCAAACAGCTACATATTCCACCAATAAGTAAACTTTAGTACGAGGGCACGGTTACGGATAAAAAGCGGATCCGTATAATAATTATCTGTGTACACCAAAAAGAAATCGCTTGCTGGTTTGTAACGCCACTGTAGCCTTGTATTAAGATTGATATTTTTTTGCTGGTTGTTGTACTGAATAAAAGTGGTAAAGAAAAAGGTATTGGTAAAAGTGACATCAACCCTTGACCCCACGAGCCAGAAATTGGTTATGTTCCATGGCGAAGGCAATTCTATGTGGTTATAATTTGCGCTGAGGGAAATATTTACAAAAGGCTGAAACCTATAGCCAAGATCTGCCGTTAAATTCAGCCTTTTGCCATTGGCATAATAGGAGCCATACCTGCTGGTAAACCCGTATGTAAACAGGCGCTGAGGCTTTGAAACAAATTCAGTACCCCAGGCATTCCACTGGTGTTTACTTCCGGTTGGCAAAGTTGGTTTGCCGGAGTTGGTAGGATCGAATGGTTGCAACAATTCTACATAATCATGGGCAACCCAGACACCAAAAGTAGCCTGGTTTCTAAAATTCAATTTGTAATAGAAATAGCTCACATTATCTGTTTGATAAAACTTGTTATTGAAAAAATAGGTAGAACTAATACTAGGGCCATGGCTAAGCACAGGCCCCTTTTTAGGGAAAAATAAATAGCTGATGGTGGGATTTATTTTAATGTAATTACGCCTTGGCACATAGCCCACTTCTGCTGAATAATTTTTGCCGACAAACTCGTATTGACTGGTAATGGTCAATTTCCTGGTACTGTATTGCAGGTTGGCAGCATGTGTTAAACTACCTGCATTTTTACCCGGCGTTATCGACTTCAATATCATCGCTTTTCCTGTTAAGACATTGTTACGGGAAGCAAGGTTGTATTCCATGCCAATGTTACGATTGTACTGGGCATATACTGGTTTACTGGTATCTTTTGAAGGATCGTAATTAAGCGACTGCTTATTCACCAACATGAAGCGAATATTTGATCTTGCAAACACCCGTCTTTGTAAAGCAACTACGTCAAAAGCCTGTGCTGGTAAGCCTGTCTCTTTTACATTGTTTGTTTTCATGTGCATTGCACCCATGCGCCAGTTTTTATTAAGACTACCGCTTAAACGGGCGCCATAATTAATGGGTACGTTTAACCCGATGCGGCGTGAAAAAAACGGGCGGATTGTTGAGTAACCAAAATTGGCAAACAGGTCTGCATTTTCTAAAAAAAATTGCCGGCGCTCAGGAAAAAACAATTCAAACCTATCAAGATTGGTAACCTGCCTATCTACTTCTACCTGGCTAAAATCGGGGTTTACAGTAAGGTCTAAGTTGAGGGAAGATGTTACAGCAATTTTAGCATCTACACCCAATTGGTTTTTATACGCTGATTTTTTACTGGTGTTGTAATCTTTTGTAATACCGCCCAAAGCATATGGAATTAGGGAAATGTTAGCTGTAGGTTCGGGCGGTGC
>JANPNY010000034.1:0-4313 GCA_031427745.1 Chitinophagaceae bacterium
CATTTATGCAAAAAAACCATGAATAAACCATTGATAAGATTTTGCAATGTCATAATGCCCGGAACGGAACAACCAGTAACGATGCCCTTCCGTATCTTCCACATAATAATAATCCCGGTGCTGTCCTTGCTGCAGCCACCATTCCTGTTCAATTCTTTCGGGCCCATCTGCTTTGGCGATGGTATGTAATTTTCCTTTGTACCTGAAATTCATTGGGGGATAATCCGGCACAGGTGCGGTTACATCAATTGGTTCTGGCTTTGATAAAAATTGTAAGGGTCGGGGTTTTTCAACTTTCCAAATGCCTGTTTTTTCATGCAGTGTAGCAGCCTGTTTAAAAGAACGTTCCGGCCAGTAGTGTCCCGCCGGCACAAAGCGATAGATGTGATGTGAGCCTAGCTTACCACCAATCCTGTCCAGCAGTTCTGCTAAACCCATATCATCCAAACCGGCATTGATCTGAAATAATTTTTCCTGTACAGGTGAAAGTTCTTCTACAATCGGCGCTTCAAGAATAAATAGTTCAATCCCCAATGCAGGTTCAATGGTAGCAATCTTATCTTCAAATAATTTAAATAAATGTTTGCTGTTGCAGGATGGGCGGTTGGTACCAATTTCAATTGTATTTATTTTTCCATCTACCCGCAAACATTTTAGTAACGCTTTACGAAGTCCTTTTTCTTGTTTTAAAAAGCGGTTACATAAAATATCCAGCAATCGTTGCAAAGCAATCTCAATACCGGTTGCTGAAGTAATTGGTTCAAGGCAATGCAATCTTTCCTGGTATAACACAAGAGGTATTACCGGTTCAATATTTTCTTCTTCAAAACCCAATGCCTGATCTAACCGCTGCAATAATTCTTTTCCAAAACGCCTGCGCAATGCAGTACGTTGCATATTGATAAAATGTTGTATCTGCCTTAGCCCCAGTTTTTCTAAACGTTCTGTTGTGGTTGCTTGCAGCCTGAGAGCATCCGGTGGTAAAGTAAGCAGGGCCGTAAATTGATTACCTGTTTCAATAATTAAATGGGTGCTTCCATACCGGGCTACCGCCCATGCAGTACCAACCGTATCTGCCATTGCACAGCTGGTATGGTAACCAAAATTATTTAACCTTTTAGTGATGTCTGCCAGGTATGCTTGTTCGCTTCCCCAAAGATGGGGACAGCCAGTAACATCCAGCAAAAGCCCATCGGGTAAATCAATAGCTACTATTGGCGTATAACGAATGCACCATTCCGCAAGGCCGGCAAGTAACCTGGCTGCACGTTCCGGCTCTTCATCAAAATATTGCAGGTTATAGATGAAAGCTCTTGCATCTGCCAATGCAATATTTGTATGTACTCCCTGTTGTTGTGCCAACGCATTTGCTGCTGTTACCATCATTCGTCCGTGGTCTTTTGTAACAATAACAACCGGTAAATTTTTTAATTCGGGTTGACGACGGAGCAGCCAATCCGTTGTAAGATGACGGAACCAGATTGATACAAAACGTTTACGCATATCATCCCGTTTTTTGATGTAATTGTTGGGGAATAACAGCCGTTTTATAAATATACCTGAAGCAACCTGCCTTAAATTCTATTTGCCATTTACCCGGTGTTCCGTTTCTTACTTTTAATAAATCTACATTCCACCGGGGAAAACCTACGCCGGGTAAACCATCTTCCATTTCGCTGGATAATGCCGTAATCTTCCATCGGGTAACACAGGCAGTGGTGGTTATAGTACGAGGATTGGTACGAATGATAAAACCTGTAACCCTGCTTTGTTCAACAGCTAATTGTAACCGCCTCGATGCAGTAAAACTCAGTTCTTTTATTTCACCAATAACGGCGGCCAACCCTTCACACTTTAAAGCTTCTTCCATAGCCCAAAGCATGGCTGTTTCCTTTTGCAAATTGATAAAAATGATTTTATCCGGTACAAGACCAAATAATTTTAGGGCAGGCGGAAACACAGAATGGACTGAACCAATCCAAATAACTGCACCTGCATTTTGCATTAATGGCGCAAGTATGCTGGCAATGAAACCTGTTGTTGATGCTGCATCTTCCATACCAGCAGCAATAAATTCGTGAATGGCACCTACCGGAAATGTATGGTTAGGGAATGAATTTTTTAAAGGACCAATGGTTTTATCGATAGCATTATTATTCAGGGATTTTTTACTATCCTGCAGGGGTAGAATTTCCTTTTGCAATCTTGCGAAAATAGCTGCTTTTGACGGTGTCATTAATAACGATTGGTATTTAACCAATCGCAATATTACTAAATAGTTTAGCAAAATAACCAATTTACTCTATTGATATTTATAAAAAGTTAACCGACAGCAGATTGGTTGTTTAGCATTTTATGAGCACAGTAAATAATTGCTGCAACAAATATTTTTAGATGTGCCAGCAGGGTACAGCTACAAAGGCCGGTTAATTTAATGAGGAAGCACTTTCGCCTGTTGAGATAATATAGTTAAGTTAACTACCGGATTTTATTATATATTGAGGTAAATAAACAATCGTATGAAATCAGTTTTAATAACAGGAACCAGCAAGGGCATTGGCCTTAGCACAGCCATTGCATTTGGCAGAGCCGGCTATAAAGTTTTTGCCACCATGCGTAATCCTTCCGCCGCCATTGCATTTACACAACAAATAAAAGAGGAGCAGTTACCCATAACTATTGCCGCTATGGATGTAAACTCAGATGAATCGGTAAAGCAATGTATAGACGGCATCATTAAAGAAGTTGGTTTTATCGACGTACTGGTGAACAACGCCGGAATTGAGCGGCATGGCTCGGTAGAAGAAATGACGATGACCGATTTTAAAGAAGTGATGGAGACCAATTTTTTTGGTGTGTTACGCTGCACAAAACAGTTGTTGCCCCTCATGCGTTCGCATCGTAAAGGGTGTATCATTACAGTTGCATCCGTTTCCGGACGTATTGCCACTTCGCCTCTTTCTGCTTATGCTGCCAGTAAATATGCTGTGGAAGCGGCATGCGAATCATTGGCGCAGGAAGTAAAATCTTTTAATATACGGGTGGCAATTGTAGAACCCGGTATTATCAATACGCATATGGCACAGGATATCAGTGTTAATGAATCATCTGTTTACGTACAGACAAAACATATGGCCGGGTTATTTGCAGCAACCCTAAAAAAAGATCCACCCAATCCATCTATTGTTGCAGATAAGATAGTGGAAATTGCCACAACCGATACCTGGCAGTTAAGACATCCTGTGGGGCCGGATGCGATTCCTTTTTTACAGTGGCGGGCATCTATGACAGACGAACAATATGTTGACTTTAATGCTGCTGCTGACGAAGAATATTATACTGCTGTTGAAAATACATTTGGTTTAAATGCAAGACAGGGTCAATGATCTTTTACTGGTAAAAAAGGGGTGATTGATGTTGATCTGGCTGAACTGCACCATACAGAAACAAGGATATTAAAGCAGGCATATTAAAGAAATATTAAACGATTGCCAAAGCTGCTTTATCCCCGCCACGAACAACAACAATGGCGAAAAAAATATTGTACTTAAAATGACCTAACCCGTGTAATAAAAAGCCATGCAATTTATTTTTATCCTTTCTTTGATTATGATGTTACAAGCGAGTATGATATTTGATTTCAATAAAACGGCAGACATAAATAAATGGCGTATTACGGATGATGTTGTAATGGGCGGCCGTTCAAACGGAAACTTTCAAATAAATGCTGAAGGCTATGGCCTTTTTTCCGGGAAAGTTTCATTGGAAAATAATGGAGGCTTTTCTTCTGTCCGTTATTATTTCCCACAAAAAGAAACCACCGGATTCAACAAGTTTGTTATCCGCTTAAAAGGCGACGGTAAACTATACCAGTTTAGAGTAAAAGCGAAGCAAGATGAGTATTTTGATTACATCCTATTATTTGCCACCACAGGCCAATGACAAACACTTGAATTGCCATTTGATAAAATGGTTCCTTCATTCAGGGGGCAACTGCTCAATCGTCCTCCTTTTTCAGGCACATCCATGCTAGAAATCGGTTTTTTAATTAATCGGTAACAAAAAAGCCGAGTCTTTTGCACTGGAACTAGATGAAATTTTGATTCAATAATTGTATTAGTTCCAGCAATTTCGTTTGCAGCATCATCATATTCAAAATTTAGTGTTGCTGATGGCTTTGTTGCATAACTATTGGCATCTATCCTCCAAAATCTATCTACTGCATATAAGCCATTATTAGTACTACAATAAGAATCCATGTTTGTTACATCGCTCGGATAGACTGTGTTAGCATCTGTTGCAGTTTCGTAGGT
>JANPNY010000035.1:0-3436 GCA_031427745.1 Chitinophagaceae bacterium
GGAAGGTCAGTTGCTGGCCAATGGAATAACTATCCCCGATTATTTTTTTGAAGGAGATGCTGTTTGGCAGGAAACGTTAGTAAGTAACCAGGGCCGTGGGAGACTCCCTTACTTTTTTAATGGGATGAAATCTCTTTGGCAATCCAATAAGAACTATAACTGGATGAAGTTGCGCAGCGGATCACTAAAAGATTTTGTGCCGGATCATTATGCATTAGGCTACCCGTTGGTGGCATATGGTTACGAAAAATACGGAGCCAATTTCTGGAGAAAAGTTACCGGGGATGCCGTACATTTTAAAGGATTGTTTTATTCTTTTAACAGAGCTATTGAAAGGTATTCAGGTGTAAGCTATCATCAGTTTCAACAGGATGCCTTGCAACATTTTAAAGCAGCATTATTACCTGAGGAGGAGAATGCAACTGCCACCGGAAGCTATATTACGGCGGTTCAAAAGAATAATGTAACAGACTACCTCTATCCTGCTTTTGTAAATGATGATACGCTGCTGGTAACAAAAAAATCGTACAAAGAAATCAATTCATTTTATTTTATCATAAATGGAAAGGAAGAAAAAATCCGGGTAAAAGATTATGTAATTGACGATTATTTTTCTTATCAAAATGGCAAAATTGTATATGCTGCTTTTCAATCGGATCCACGATGGACAAACCGTGATTACAGCGTAATTCAGTTGCTGGATATTTATACCAGGGAACAAAAACAACTAAGCTTTAAATCAAAATATTTTTCACCTGATATAAATACCGCTGCCAATGAAATATTGGCTGTGCAGGTAAATGAAGATGGCAGCAATTACCTGCATCGGCTCAATGCCAATACAGGAGAGCTTATACTGCAGGTGCCCAATCCCAATAATTATTTTTTTACCCAAACAAAATACCTGAATAGTGCACAAGCCGTTTCTGCAGTTCGTCACCCTGATGGTAAAATGGCATTAATAAAAATTGATTTGAATAGTGGACAAACAGAACTGCTTACTCCATTTACAAATAATGTGTTGGGATTTCCTTTTGTAAAAAATGATACGGTGTATTATTCACGGATGAATAGTTCACAGGATATTGTAACCGGAAAAGACAAGGGGCTGGCAGATAAAATATTTGCTGTTGATATTAAATCAAAAAATCAGTATCAGCTCACCAATAATATAACAGGTATTTATCAGCCAGCTGTAAATAGTAAAGGGCAATTGGTAGTAAGTGCTTTTACTTCAGATGGATTGAGATTGGCGCAAATAGAAAAGAAGAATCTTTTATGGATGCCCCTGCAAACTGCTACTGTTTATAGTGCCGGAATATTTGGTGTACAGCAGGCGCTTCAACAAAAGGGAAACGCAGTATTAAATCTTCTACAAGATTCATTACTGCCCATCAAACCCTATAAAAAAAGTTTCCGGTTATTCAATTTTCATAGTGCCAGGCCATTTACAAATGATCCTGAATACGGATACCAGTTTTACAGTGATAATATTTTGAGCACTTTCACCAATAATATTACTTACACCTACAACAGGAACGAAAAGAGCCATGCTGTTGGTTTTAATGCATTGTATGGAGGTATTTTCCCATTTTTAAATATGGGGGTTGAAGGTATTTTTAACCGGTACATTGATACTGCCTTAGGCAAGGGTATACAATTTAATTCAGCAAAATTAAGTGCAGGATTATCTTTTCCTTTTCAATTTATTAACGGACGCACTTTCAAATACCTGCGTTTTGGTGCTGGATACAACATAGAGCAAATTCCTTACATCGGCATTGGTAAAGATATATTTGCTAACAAAGCGCATAAGTTTATGAATACTTTTTTTTCATTCACTAACCAAAGCAGGCAGGCAAAACAACATATAAATTCACGATGGGCACAAACCATTTCTTTTAACTATAGAGATGCATTTACGTTTTTTAAGAACCATAAATTGTTAGCGGCATCTTCTTTATTTTTCCCGGGGATGGCTGCCAACCATAGTTTGGTGTTTAATGTGGCCTATCAACAACGGGATACGCTTCCGGATTTGTTCAGCAACAATTTCCCTTATTCAAGAGGCTACGAGGCGCTTAACCAACGCAGGATGTACAAGTTTGGGGTTAACTATCATATTCCCCTATTCTATCCTGATTGGGGTATTGGAAATATCTTTTTTATTCAACGTGTAAGAGCCAATGTTTTTTATGACTATGGCAGTGCTTTAACAAAATTTGTTGGAGGCAGGGTAGCTGAAGTAAAGAGCAGGAGTACAGGAACAGAAATTTTTTTTGATAGCAAAATATGGAATTCGCTGCCTGTGAGTATTGGCGTACGGTACGCCCGCTTGTTGGATAAAGATTTACTCAATCCAAATGCCGTTAACCGATGGGAAATTATTATACCCATTAACCTGATACCTAATTAGCAATAAGGATTTGCCAAAAACAAGAAAGTCGCTTAAAATGGTGATCCAGACCATATTAAACGACTTTGTTTCTTGAAAACGAACACTGAAAATAAACCCTATAATTATTTTAGAACTGTATTATCTGTAAAGAATTTTTCCACTCCTACTCTTGCTACCTTGTTTTTCCTTTTCTAATTTCTTCGTTGTTATATACAAAGCTCAAATCGTGCCAAAAAATTAACTAATTGAAAATGAGTGAGTTGAAAAAATGATAAAAACCATTTTTATCCGAATTGTGGATTTCCGCAATGGATAATGGAAAAATGCCAGAAAATATAAAAATTACATTCTTTGGATTGGAGACAGGAAATTAATGTTGTTTGATAGACAATGATTGCTAAAGGCATTATCAAACCATGTGGGTATTGGGAGTTGTCAAAAACAAGAAAGTCGCTTAAAATGGTGATCCAGACCATATTAAACGACTTTATTTCTTGAAAACGAACACTGAAAACTGAACCCTATAATTATTTTAGAACTGTATGTTTGTACAGGAATTTTTTCCTCGCTTGCTATCTTCACTTTTCTTTTTTTAATTCCTTGTTGTTTACTATAATGCTCAAATGGTGCCAGAAATTAATGAGCTGAAAATGAATACTTTATGAAAATGAGTGGTGAAATATTTTCCACGTTATGGAGACGGATTCCAAATATGGAAATGAGATGGTGGAATGGAAGAACTGCTCATAATGTAAACAAGCGGCTATTTAAAATTGACCAAGCTATGAGTCTCCATCTTACAAAAAGTCATTTAATCCGACCACATTATTCAAGGAAAATCGGGATTGGCGAGAATACCGAGCGGATTTCGAAATATCTGTTTAATGAAAGCATAAATAGGGCTTGCTCAACAACTCGGCCTAGCCAATATTTTTAAAACGCTTGTTTCTTTTTTATAGAAGATAAATTTTATCCATCCAATAAGTTTAGAATATTTATTTACTATCAGGGACACAAGTGCCTGCCTCGTCATTGCGA
>JANPNY010000036.1:0-6514 GCA_031427745.1 Chitinophagaceae bacterium
GTGAAAATCCGTTTAATCCGTGTCATCCGTGTGCTAATTTTAATGCGTTTGCCCTGAGGGTTGCCAACCTTTAATAGGTCTTTTATTGCTATTAAGTATCTTGCCAAGGTTGGCTACCTTTTGATGAAGGTTGGCAACCCTTTGCTAAAGTAAAATTCTAACAAATTATTTAGCCACATAACTTGCTATCATCGCATCTACCGTTTTAAGGTAATTGCTGTATTGGGCGGGTGCTGCGGTAAACGTGAGGATATGCACTTTGCCTTTAAAAACAATGTAGTATTGTTTCCATTGCAGTTTTTTATTATTCTGTTGTCCTTTAAAAGTGGTAAACCAACTGTCTTTGCCGGCAATATTGCCTTTTTTACTTTGCAGTACCGTAAAATTTTTTACTTTTTGGGGCAGGTAACCTTTTGAGAAAGTTGCGTATTGCTCGGCTGTGTAACCCACGGTGGGCAGGTTTTCAATTACTACATTCAGGTTTTCTGCAATCACATCTGTCGCATCATCTGCCGGTGCTTTTACAGTAAACTGTTTAGCATCTGACGTAGGATCCAACTCCCAGTTTGACGGGTATTTAATGCTGTACGTTGGTTTGGATAAAGTTGTTAATTTCTGTGCCTGTAAAGCAGCAGCACAAAAGAAACAAATAGCAAAGAATATTTTTTTCATGTTAACTTTTTTGGGGAAATGAGTGACAACTGACAACATCTGATGACAAGCAAACGCTCGCAAACGAAAAACAAAACTACAATACAAAAGCGAAAGACTGACAGTGAATGTATGGGCAACTTTGGCAGCGCAAAAAACAGTCATCGGCCTGCACCATACATCTGCTTTACACATTCTTAATGCCCCACATGCAAATCTTCCAGTGCAATCCCCTTGGTTTCGGGCATCAGGAAGCGAACGTACAATAATTGAAAAACCATCAGGATGGTGAAAGTTAAAAAGATGGGCCCGCCACCAAATTTGGTGGCTACAATGGGGAAAACATTGGCAACAATTGCTGCAAAAACCCAATGGGTTAATCCGCCAAAACTCTGGCCGGACGCCCTTACTTCGTTGGGAAATATTTCGCCAATAAAAACCCAGATAACAGCCCCCTGCCCTATTGCATGTGCAGCTATGAAAGCAAATACAAAAAATGTCATCCCATCAAAAGATTCACGATAAAACGCAAGGGAAATGAGACCCAGCGAAATGATATAACCGACGGAACCAATGTACATTAGTGCCCGGCGACCAAAGCGGTCTATCAACGACAATCCTGCCATGGTAAAAACCAAATTTACCACACCAATACCGGTAGAAGAAAGCAGCGCTGCAGATTTACCGAGGCCCGTCATTTCAAACACTCTTGGGGCGTAATAAATAATTGCATTGATACCGGATGCCTGGTTGAAAAATGCCAGCAAAAAAGCCAGCATAATGGGCGTGCGGTATTTGGCAGAAAAAAATGCAACGGCTTTTTTTGTGCCTGCTTCGTTCTTTGCTTTTAAAATATTGGCCAGGGTAGTATCAGCAATATCCGGATCAATTTGCCGGAGCACCAGTAAAGCTTTTTCGGGATCGTTTTTTTTATTCACCAGCCAGCGTGGACTCTCGGAAATAAGCGTTGTTAAAAATGTAAAGATAAGCGATGGTATGCCCACAATACCCAGCATCCAGCGCCAGTCATTATCGCCGCTGATGATTCGTTGAAAAAAATAATTGGAAACATAGGCCACCAAAATACCAAACACAATATTAAACTGGAACAACGCTACCAGGAAACCTCTTTTTTTAGGCGGCGCAATTTCTGAAATATACAATGGTGATATAACCGAAGATGCACCAATGCTAAATCCACCCAACAGGCGGAAGAGCATAAATGTGTACACATCCTGCGATAAAGCAGAGCCAAGCGCAGAAAAAAAGAAGAATAATCCTACCCAGAACAAACTCTTTTTTCTACCCAATAAATCTGCAAAGTAACCACCAAAAGCAGCCCCCACCACAGTTCCATACAAAGCAATGGAAATGGCCAACCCATGCATACCATCGCTTAAATGCCAGAGCTGCTGTATGGTTTGTTCTGCGCCGGATATAACTGCTACGTCTAGCCCAAAGAGAAATCCGCCGAATGCTACTGTGAGTGACCAGATAAGAAGTTTGTGGTTTTTCATAAATTAAAAAGGTTTGTTTAAAGGTTGATGTTACTACATTCGTACTAAGGTAATCGATTGCCTGGATAATTTTTGAGACCTCAAAAATTATTCATAATGGCCTATTGAAAAGTTGCTTTTTATCAATGATGCCACAGCAACAATCGTTGTGTAATATAGTATTTTAATAAGAGTGTAGAAATGTAAATGATAAAACAAGCAATTTAGCTAATTGAAGGTTTAGTAATTGTAGACACCGGACGGAATCCGGCGCCTGATGAGCTTATTTTTGACAGGCACCATTGCAAAGCCAAATTGTTCCAAAAAGAACAAAAAGTAGAAGGGAGTGACACAACGATGATGCCATGGAAAACATCTGCCTGTTCCCAAAACAATTTTTTCCAAAACATGCAAATCATTCGCTTGCTTCATGTACGATTTATGTCGTTAGTTTTTTACAACTGGCCCGCTAAAAAAGCAATTGTTGTAAGTGGCTTCGCCAGTAAATTTCATGGGATCTTTTAGCCCGTAATAACGGAACGTGCAGTTGTTAAATGCCACTTTGCTGTTGTTGGCGTAAAACAGGTTTTGCCTACCTGCTGCCTTTGGCAACACAAAATGAAAAGTGCAATTGTCCACCGAAGTGGGTATCTGGCTGGTGATGCTGCCAATGCTTGCAATACTTTCTGCAAAAAGATTACTGATATGTGTAGCATACCAACCAATTTGAGTAATATCAAACAGGCGGATACACCTGCCGGCTACATTACCGCCATCAATGGTATATTGACCGGCCTGCGATTTACCGTAACGTCCGATGGAGAATAAAGTATGAATGCTGCCCCAGGAATAAATGCCCCTGATAACGTTTCCTTTTTCCTGCGCCTGCCCGGTGGTAAAACCAATCCTGGCATCGCCGCAACGTATGTTTTGCAACACCAAAATATCTGCGTTGAATGTTTTACCATTAGGGCTGATAAAATAATCAATTGCAAAATTACTCACATTAATATCATGAATGGAAATGCCGGTAGAGCCGCCACTGTTTTTAGATGCATCATAGTCAATTACGAGACCGGCATAGGTGTCGCTGCATTTATTATTGGCATCTGTATATTTTTCGAAAGGAATATTGAAATACGAGCTATCGTTACCTGCCGGGGATTTAAATTTTCCTACAATGATGAGGTTGTTTATTTCAGAGCCTTTGTTTAACTGCAGCCCAAGGGCAAAACCACTTACAGCAGTGTATTGCAAAGTGGTACCGTTGCAGCAATCCCAAAAAGAAGCCTCGCCATAGATATGGATGGTAGTACCCACATAACTGCCCTTGTAAACCGATTGCACCACCAATGGTCTGCCAAAAGAATAGATGCCTTTAGGGATAAAAAAGTTGCGTAAGCTTTGTGGGTTTTCCAACACTGTGTTAATGCCTTTTTGCAAGGCCCCGGCATTGTCTGCCTGCCGGCCGGCACCATACCACCTGGCACTGAAATCTTTTCCATAAGTACCTTCGGGATAGATGGTGATAGTGGTATCAAAAATCCATTGTCCCATTGCAGCATCAATGATACCACCTTTTATGGTTCCTTTTCCGCTGATATGGCCTTTGCTGCCGAAATGCAGGATGGTGCCTGGTTCAATAGACCAAGGCTTATTGACTACTGTGTCTTTATTTATAAAAATATCCTGTGCCTTTGGGGCAACAGCCAATAACATACACAACAAAATGCTGTAATTTTTTTTCATTGATTCGTCTTTAAAATAAAAAGATCAGTTGCTGTGCTGGGCTACATTTTAAACTATTACAGCCAGGTGTTTTCTTCATCCTACTTTCACATTTTTCATCTTCATTTTCTTCCAGACTTAAACTTGATTTAGATGAATCTTTATCGACTAAATTTCCTTAAAAGTGACGGTCTGCCTGCTTTGGTAAATACTCATTTGTGCCCAGACATTCCTGCATTAAACTAAATTAAACTTCTAATCGGTATCAATAAACAAAATCCCGGCTACGGACGTAACCGGGATGTAAAATAATTTTATAAAACCTTACATGGATATTAAAATGTAAACCTTGCTGATAATCCTAATCCAGAGGATTCAAATCCTACTTTTGAAATAATATTCAATTCCGGTTTCCAATCGAGTGTAAGGTTGAGGGGAATTTCTTCAAATTTATAATCGAGGCCTATAATACCGGCGGCGCCAATAGCCGTATTACCGCCGGTAAATGCTACATAACCACCAAAGCCCGCCAGCCATTGAAGATTTTTTACAGCTTCTATATCAAAATGCTTTTCATACAATCCGCAAATACCGAGTCCATTGTTAACACCGATGATGGCTTCGAGTGCTGTGTTCTCATTCATAAAATGCTTAAAGGTAAAACCTGCGGTAATGTTTGCGGTGTTTGGACCAAGCCTTACACCAATCGCTGAGTTATAATTTTGGGCCTGTGTAAATACTGCGACAGCTACAAAAACACTAATTAAAAAAATGATTTTTTTCATTAAAAAAAATTTGGTGAATAATAAAAATAAAGGGCAATAAAAGATAAAAATATGCCATGTCATTAAGGTTTTAAAAAAAAATCCGCTAAAATAATGGTAAAATAATAAGTAAAAAGCCGTTGTAAAGGCTTTAAAAGTTGAAGTAAAAAAAAAGGGTAATCAATTAAAAAAAACTGGTTACCCTCCTTGAAAATTAAAAAATTCTATCAGCCGATAAGCCGGATTCTGTCGTGGGCTACCATTTATCTGGCTGCAACATTACTGTTGCAATCTTGCTGCCTACCCTCCAACGCATTCCGGATAAACCGAAAATCAGGCGAGCCGCCTTCAGGCGCTGGTGTACATGGCATTACAGCACACAAGGTTTACCCATCTTGTTAATTACTTAACCCGATTGTGAGCTCTTACCTCACATTTTCACCCTCATCCCGCCAAAGGCGAGACAGTTATTTTCTGTGGCACTGGCTGTATTGTTTGCGGGTGTTTCCACCAACAAAACAATCCCGGCTGTTAACCGGTGTGTTGCCCTTTGCTGTCCGGACTTTCCTTTCCGACATTAAGCCGGAACGGTAGCCTGGCTGATAGAAATACAAATGTAATATTTTATGAAGTGGTGTTGAATTTAAAGTGACATCAATGGAATCAGTCGGTGGCGGTTACTTCATCGTAGAAGCCCATTTTTACAAATTTATCGATGCGTTGTTTACACCGTTCTTTGATGTCGATTGCTTTTAATTCTTTAATAACCGGTTTTAAAAATTGCTTTAAAATTTCACCGGCTTCAGCATAGTCCCAATGTGCCCCGCCCAATGGCTCGGAGATGATGCCATCTACCAATCCAAAGTTGAGCATATCTACAGGCGTGAGTTTTAGCTGTTCTGCTGCCAGTTCTTTATTATCCCAGCTTCGCCACAAAATGCTGCTGCAACTTTCCGGAGAAATTACCGTGTACCAGGTATTCTCCATCATATAAACCCTGTCACCTACCCCAATCCCCAAAGCTCCACCGCTGGCACCTTCGCCGATAATTACGCAAATAACCGGTACAGTTAACCGCATCATTTCGTAAATGTTTCGGGCTATGGCTTCGCCCTGTCCACGTTCCTCTGCCCCCATACCGGGATACGCACCGGGCGTATCAATTAAGGTGATAATAGGTTTATTAAATTTTTCCGCCAGTTTCATTAAGCGAAGCGCCTTTCTGTACCCTTCAGGATTGGCCATGCCAAAATTTCGGAGCTGGCGCATTTTTGTATTGATCCCCTTTTGCTGCCCGATGATCATAACAGTTTCGCCGTCCAATTGTGCAAAACCGCCGATCATCGCCATATCGTCTTTAAAATTTCTGTCGCCATGCAACTCAATAAAATTAGTACACATTTTATCGATGTACTTTAACGAGTAAGGCCTGTCTGGGTGCCTGCTTAGCTGCACTCTCTGCCAAGGAGTAAGACTTTGATTGATTTCTTTTTTTACATCTACAATACGTTCCTCCAATGATGTAATAGCAGCACTCATATCAGTCTTGCTTTTTTCAGCAGACGTCTTTAATATCTCCACCTGATCGTATAAATCTTTGATGGGTTTTTCAAAATCAAGAAACTGTCGGTTTTTTAATTCAGGCATAAAGATTTTTTTTACGTTTACACTCATTCATTAATGTTGTGTAAAAGTAGGTGTTTCATTTTTTTTTGTAAAAGTTTTTGGTTGAGAAAATTGAAATCCTATCTTTGCACTCCCGAAAAAAAACAAAGTTTTTGCTGGAGGGAAAAGTTCTAGGGTTGGTAGTTCAGTTGGTTAGAATGCTGCCCTGTCACGGCAGAGGTCGCGGGTTCGAGTCCCGTCCAGCCCGCT
>JANPNY010000037.1:0-1888 GCA_031427745.1 Chitinophagaceae bacterium
CAGACAATTTTTAATTCGATCAAATGCAGGATTCAAATATTTAAAAATAATATGCAAAGTTAATCCTCATAATTTATGAATAGCACCATTAGAGAGATTGGAAGATTAATGCCTTTCTCAACTCGTAGAAGACTACTAAAAATACACCAACATTACGTATTTAATAAAGCGATAGCCGAATTAAGAACAATGGTAGAAAACGAGGCAATAGATAAGGCTTTATTAAAAAGGCTGATTTACGGGTGGGGAAATCAGGGCTTTTCTGCTATGTCGGATTATCTGGAAACATGTATTGAATATGCATATAAAACTAAGGGTGATATTTTAGAATGTGGTTCCGGATTAAGTACAATTGTGGTTGGGATGATCGCACAAAAGAAAGGTCTAAAGTTGACGAGTTTTGAACATCACAAAGATTGGGGAATTAAAATTGAAAAAGTGCTAAAAAAATTAAGTTTTAATAATGTTCAAATTAATATAGCGGTTTTAAAAGATTACGGATCTTACTGTTGGTATGATATTAATTGCAAAGATTTATCTGAAAATATTGGAGTGGTGATATGCGATGGTCCTCCAGCACAAACTAAAGGAGGGAGGTACGGATTAATACCGCAGATAGGTGATTTATTGAAACCGGGAGCAGTTGTATTGATGGATGACACTATGAGAAAAGAAGAGAGGTTAATTATGGAGCGATGGAAGGCATTGATACATTTTGATATGACGGAGCGGGGAAACAATGACCTTCATACAATACTAAAAATTAAATGAGACATTATTTTGACCAGCAAAAAAAATGTGTAATTGAAGATTAATAACATGCATTCAAAAAATATCCTGGTTGCTTCCAATGCTTTTTATCCACAAAACTCACCCCGCTCCTTTCGAACTACTGAATTGGTAAAGGAGTTGTCGAGGCAAGGGCACAGGGTTATATTATATACTTTGGAAAACAAGGAAATACATCCTAAGGTGGCGAAGGATTTTGGTATCAGCATTAAGGATTTAGGGAAGTTGAAGTTTAAAAGCATATCCATTAAACATACCAATAAGTATATTTCTTTATTTAAAAGGGTCCTTAGCCGAAGTTTACTGATGTTGGCGGAATATCCGGACCTTGAACTAATGTGGAGGGTTGCAAAAGCGTTGAAAAAAGAACAGGGATATGATTTACTAATTTCCATTGCCGTTCCATATCCCATTCATTGGGGAGTGGCAAAAGCAATATCAAAGAATAGGACATTGGCCAAAACCTGGGTAGCCGATTGTGGTGATCCTTATATGGGAGACCGGGCTGATAGTTTCCGAAAGCTTTTTTATTTTAAATATGTGGAGCAATGGTTTTGTCGTATTGCTGATTACCTGGCGGTGCCTACCGCTGGTTCCATCGCTGCCTATTATCCTGAATTTCATTCAAAAATTAAAGTGATACCTCAAGGCTTCAAATTTGAGGAAACCCCTGTTTACGAAGGGGAAATAACTAATGAGGTGCCTAGTTTTGCTTATGGCGGTGGGTTTATTCCCGGTATCCGTGATCCAAGGGAATTACTGGAATATCTGTGCCAATACAAGCATCCTTTCAAATTTATTATCTATACTTCCAATATTGGGATGGTACAGCCATTTATAGCAGCATCCGGTAACAGAATAGAAGTAAAATCCTACGTCCCAAGAGAACAACTGATTTATGAATTGAGTAAAATGGATTTTCTTGTAAATTTCACCAATGGTACTTCCGTACAAACACCGAGTAAGCTTATTGACTATGCGATAACCGGTCGCCCGATATTAAATGTTGATACAGGCAATTTGAATACCGACCGGGTGAATGAATTTTTAGAGGGAACTTACACAAACCGTTTGGAAATTAAAAATATTTCAGCATACC
>JANPNY010000038.1:0-9091 GCA_031427745.1 Chitinophagaceae bacterium
GGACAGTGGATTGATAATGGGCAGCCCATTGTCGTTTTTCAACTCAAGGTAAAACGTCGTTTTCTTATGTGAACCTGATATTTCTTCCTCTACTTTTACAAATACTGGTGAGGATGTTATTACTGATTTATCTGCTATTTGTTTTGATAAGATGTCAATTTCCCGCCCGGCATTAAGCAATTCATTATTAAGCAATGCAATTGTTGAATGACCTTTTTCAGTGTCTACTTTATTTTTCACTCGGGCACTTTTCATAATTTTTATCCTGTTATTATTTTTAACCTCTGTTTGTACTGGGATAGCATTGGTAAACAACACAGGCAATTCAATGCTGGAAACCATCAGCCGCTTTGGAATGATGAGGTGATTTGAAGCAGTTGTTTTAACAGTAAGTTTCAGCGGCTGCTGAAATGCAGGCAATAGAACAACCATTGCTATCAATAAAACCAATCCTGCAATCATTATTTTTAATTGTTGTTGCAGGTTTATTTTATTAACTGGATCGGCAGTAAATATTCTTTGAACTCTTTTTAATAAATTTTTCCGGCCGTTAGTTGCGGCCAAAGCCAGCGATAGTTTTTGTGTGCGTTGTTGTTCTATCAATACCAATGCACTGGCGTAGTCATGTTTGTTGTATTGATAATTAAGTACCCAATCATCGCAGCAGTTCTCCCGTTCCTGCCTCACAATGGCACCCAGCATTTTTGCAAAAGGGTTAAAAAACAATACCACTTCTGCAATAATCTGAAAAAAATTAACCAGGTAATCGTTTCTTTTTATATGCGCCAGCTCGTGGATGATGATAACTTCAGCCTGGCTGGTAGTTAGCTGGTTGAGCAATGTAAAGGGCAATAAAATGATAGGTTTAAAAAAGCCTGAAACGGATGGTACCTCTACTTTATTGGTGAGCCATATCTGTACATTTTTTTTTATGCCAGCGTGCATGGCAATGTGTCTTGTAAACAGTCGGGTATCAATGGGGGGTTTTATTAATCCTTTATTTTGCAGTGGCAACAAGGATAAATATTGTTGAATAAAATGCAGTGTGTAAAAAGCAAGAAGGGCCAGGTATACTAAAGAAAGATAGGGAAGTAATTGGCTGATTTTTGTTGACACATCCGGGAGCGAAATTATAATAAAATTAATAGGGGAATTGCCGGGGTTTTGCAGAAAATTATACCGCTGGAAGATAGTAAAGGAAAACCAGCAAGTAGCAGCCAATAAGCAAACCAAGCTTAGGTTGTATTGAACCAGTGCAGGAACTTTTTCCTTTCCTTTTGTGGCTAGTAAATAGGTTATCCATAACAAAGGCACCTGCCAAAAGCTATGTATTATACCCCAGCCAATGGCTTGCAATATATGCTGTTGAACTGCAACAATTGTTGGCATATGGGGTGCTTATTTGATACTTTTTAAAAAATTGCTGATTTCTTCCAGCTCTTCTTTCGATGCTTTATGATTACCTAATGCCTGCATAACCAGTTGAGCGGGGGAGCCGGCAAAAAGGGAGTCAATCATTTTATTTAAAAACAACGTCTGAGTTTTTTCTTTGCTAACCGCTGGTTGATAAATATGCGTTTTATTGCTGCTGTCCCTTGTTACCAGCCCCTTTTCAAACATAATCTGCATTAGTTTTAGTGTGGTGGTATATCCTGCATCTTTTGTTGTAAGAATTACTTCATGAACATCTCTTACAGTAGCGGATTTTTTTTGCCAAAGTATTTGGAGTATCTCCAGTTCACTTTCTGTTGGCCGGTTATTTTTAATTAATGTCATAGTACGACTTTTTTCGTATGTAAATATAAAAAACTATTCCAATAAACAAACTTTCTTATCAATGAATGGTAAAATACCCGGACAAAATACGCTTAACAAAGATGGTTTGGACAATGGAATTGTTTACATTGTATTGAGTAATGTGGCGGGATATTTGCAAGCTTTGTATGTAGCATTTAACTAGAAAAGAAGTTGTTTAGGTTTAGTTGGGAGGCTTTGCAACAGAAGGCTAATGATGCCATGGAAAACTACTTTTGAACGGAGCGTCGCCAATGTCGTCGCCATAAAAAACGAAAGCTGGTTAACAAAAAAATCGTTTCCGAAATTGGTATTATTTTTATCTGAGTTAAAATATTTAAGCACACAAAATTTTTGTTATGACGTATAATCAAATATTGGAATTGATTGATAAAGAAAATGAAAATCTTTTGACACATCAATGCCTCACGGTTGCTAAAGAGTTGCTGCACCTTCCATCTCCAGATGTTGTAAATGATGTATATGCCTTAAGCAACAGGAACATTCCTACACTCTGCAACCTCAATAAAATTTTTAATTACGGCAGGTTGGCGGGAACGGGTTATTTATCTATTCTGCCAATCGACCAGGGGGTAGAACACAGTGCCGGCGCTTCTTTTGCTATTAACCCGTTATATTTTGATCCTGAAAATATTATTAAACTGGCTATGGAAGGTGGTTGTAATGCTGTTGCTTCCACCTTTGGCGGGTTGGCAATTGTTGCCCGCAAATATGCACATAAAATTCCTTTTATTGTTAAAATGAACCACAATGAATTACTTACGTATCCTAATAAATACAACCAGGTAATGTTTGGTACGGTTAAAGATGCCTGGAATCTTGGTGCTGCTGCGGTGGGTGCAACAATTTATTTTGGATCTGCTGAATCGGAACGGCAAATTGTAGCTGTGGCGAAGGCTTTTGAAGAAGCGCATCAGTTAGGGATGGCCACCGTTTTATGGTGTTATTTAAGGAATGATGCTTTTAAAAAGGGTGGAGTAGATTATCATGTTGCAGCAGACCTTACCGGGCAGGCAAATTATTTAGGGGTAACCATTCAGGCAGATATCATTAAGCAAAAGCTACCGGAAAACAATGGAGGATTTAAAGCACTCAACAGTGGTGACAGCAGCTACGGAAAGTTAGATGAGCGCATGTACACCAACCTTGCAACCGATCATCCGATTGATTTATGCAGGTACCAGATTTTAAATTGTTTTATGGGAAGGGCAGGTTTAATTAATTCCGGTGGAGCCTCCGCCGGGCAGACAGATTTAAAGGATGCTGTAATTACGGCCATCATCAATAAACGTGCTGGCGGTATGGGACTAATATCAGGACGAAAAGCATTTCAAAAACCGCTGGCGGATGGGGTGAAATTATTAAATGCTATCCAGGATGTCTATTTAGAAAAGTTGATTGATGTTGCTTAACTCCGGAAAAGTTTAGGGTGCTTGAAAATATGGACTACTTTTTAAAGTCGCTTTTTTCAGTGTATCCAGGAAACAGCATTTTTAACAACAAAAACTAAAATGCCTTATCATCTTTAAATACCTTGTAAACAGTAAGAAATAATATTCTTATGTCAAGCCAAATATTCCAGTTTTCGAGGTACCACAGGTCTTCGTTTACCCTGTTGATTATTTGCTCATCGTCTGTTATTTCTCCCCTATAGCCATTTATCTGCGCCCATCCGGTAATGCCCGGCTTAAGAAACTGGCGTATCATATATTGGTCAACAATTTTGGAATAATCTGATGTATGTTTTACCATATGTGGCCTTGGACCCACTAAACTCATCTCTCCTTTAAAAACATTTACAAACTGAGGGAATTCATCAAGACTTGATTTGCGTAAAAATTTACCGATTCTTGTAACACGAGCGTCGTCACGGGTAGCTTGTTTACTGTCCGATTCCTTATTCACTTTCATGCTTCTGAATTTGTAACAATAAAAAGTTTTATTGTTTTTTCCGGAACGTAACTGCGAAAAGAATATGGGGCCTTTTGATTCAAGATAAATCAACAGACTTATGATGGGGACTAGCCAGGATAATATAAAAATAATTACAAGGGTGCTTACAATTACATCGAGGGCTCTTTTTTTAACCCTGTTGCCCACGTCGTCCAATGGCTCGCTTCTTAAGGATAAGATTGGAAGATCCCGAACATAATTAATTATTACCGGCTTGTTTATGAAAATGGATAAATCCGGAACTATCTTAAAACGGATACATTCAGTTTCCGCTCTGTTCATTAGTGTGTAAATAAAATTATTCTGTTCTGGTGTAATGGTTGAATATATTTCCTGTGCATCAAGATCAATCGCAGTTTGAATGGTGTGTTCAATATCTGCTAATATGGGGTGATGCGTTAATTCGTGGATGTTTTTTTCATCTTCAATAAAACCCAGCAGGTGGGTATTAAAACCGTCTTCTTCAAAATAACTTTCCAGTTTTTTTGCAGTTTCGTTGTAACCAATAATTAAAACCTTGTTGAAAAGATGGTTTCTGTTCTTGAAATAATTATTCAAACCCAGGTATAGAAACCTGTTTATGAACAAACCTGCACCAAAAAAAATGATGGCTAGCAATATAAATATCCTGGAAACTTCAAACTGCCGGGAGAAGAAAAGATAAAACAACGTAGCAATAATCCACAGTAAAAATACCTGTGCCGTTCTCTTTGTAAAATACTCAAAGTTGGTAATGTTATTGTCTGAATAGGTTCTGAAGACCACGGATATCACTATCCAAAAAGAATTTAATGCCAACCAGAATCCAAAATAACTTCTAAAATCGGCACCTTGTACCCTGCTTTCCAGCATAAACCTTGTGAGTAAAAAAACAACATTTAATACTATCAGGTCAAGACTTATCAGTGATTTTTGTAAATAATTCTTTAATTGGTTATTCATAAAAAAATATAGTACCTTTTTAAATCAATTTTTGGTGTGTTTACCTATGCTCTACTTATCTATCAATACACAATAGTTTTTATTAATAACGCTACTGTACTTTTTTTAGTATTATTCGTTGAAATCCAATACCCTTCTGCTAAGTATTACCAATGAAATTAATCTTAAATATTTGCAAAAGTAGAATCTTTTTCTGTTTTGAACTAAGTAACTGCCTCTATGGTACAAATTTCATGCAGGTAATTTTACTTAACGAGGTAAACATTTAACTTCACTAAAGAAGCTTGCCAAACAAAACAATCACCCCAGTTATTTTTTCATCGTGTTTATCATTATCGAATTATTAGCAAAATTAAAATCATCCAAAAAAATGTTGGAGATTAGAGGCTCTTCCGGTAATTTAAAAATTTAATAAACAAGTAAAAATGCAACAAAAAGAATATGGTGTTTTCTCTTTGCCTGTAATTGTTGGCGCTCTTGGTTTTTTTGTTGATATCTACGATTTGTTGCTGTTTAGTATTGTGCGGAAATCAAGTTATACCTCATTGGGCGTGTCTGGAGAAGCAATGAAAACTTTAGGCGAAAATACGCTTAGCTGGCAAATGTTGGGTTTAACTATTGGCGGAATTTTCTGGGGTATTATCGGCGATAAAAAAGGAAGGAAACAGGTTTTGTTTGCCTCCATATTAATTTACTCGTTGGCAACCATTGCCAACGGGTTGGTGCAGACTGTACCGCAGTATATGCTATTGCGATTTATAGCCGGAATTGGACTTGCAGGGGAATTGGGTGCAAGTATTACTTTGGTAAGCGAAATGTTGCCCAAACAAAAGCGGGGCATTGCTGCAGCCATCATTGCAACCAGCGGGGTGATGGGCACTATTGCTGCTTACTTTGTTCATTACCTCAGTAACGAAAACTGGCGGCTATGCTATTTTATAGGAGGTGGAATGGGCTTTGCCTTATTGTTTTTAAGAGTAAGTGTTTTTGAAAGCGGACTGTATAAAAATGTAAAAAGTACAACCATTCCGTTAGGTAGTTTTATGATGATATTAAAAAGCAGGGAGCGTTTTTTTCGTTACTTCCGTTGCATTTTAATTGGCCTGCCCGTATGGTATATTATTGGTGTACTAATAAGTTTTTCTGATGAATTTGCACGACAGTTTGGTATAGGGAATTTTGACCAGCCCAAGGCGTTGATGTTGCAATATGTCGCATTGGTTTTCGGCGATATGGGAGCCGGTTTTTTTAGCAACTACATCAAAAGCCGAAAAAAGGCACTGCTGTTTTTTTATGGAATTCTCACATTTTTCTTCATTTTATTTTTTGCATTAAAAGGGGGTGGTAATGCATTTAATATGTATGCCATTTGCATGGGACTTGGTTTTGGTTCAGGTGTTTCTGTATTATACATTACAATGAGTGCAGAACAATTTGGAACTAACCTTAGAGCAACTGCAGCTATTTCTGTTCCAAATTTGGTAAGAGGGTTTTTGCCTTTAATACTTATATTTTTTCAGGTATTAAGAAGTAGTTATGCTTTAAATAGCTACGTTACCGCCGCATGGGTCACCGGCATTGTGGTGATTTTAATTGGCTTTATTGCTGTGTTATATACAAAAGAAACCTTTGGTAGAGACCTTGATTTTATAGAAGAATAAATCTTTTTAATTTACCCACTTAATACAAACCGGGTTGGGTACATCAATTCGTTTGCCGGTATCAGTAAGCAGTCCTGTTTGATGGTTGACAGAGAAAATAACGATGCCTCCACTTTGCTGGTTTGCAACCAATAAAAAATTACCTGTAGGATCAAAGTTAAAATTACGTGGCATTATGCCCATGGTAGATTGTTGCGCTATTGCAGTTAATAATCCCGTGTTTGAATCAACAGAAAAAATCGCTATGGTGTTGGCTTCGCCACGATTGGACGCATACAGGAATTTACCATCCGGAGAAACATGAATATCTGCGCCACCAAAACTGCCTTTATAATTTTCTGCAACTGCACTGATGGTTTGTAATAATTTCAATTTGGCATTTTCACCTAATGAAAATACGCCGATAGTACCACTCAGTTCTTCTGTTAAGTAAACATATTTTCCAGAAGGGGCAATTGCTAAATGCCTGGGGCCTGCGCCGCTGTTAACGTTGATAGACGCTGTTGAATCTGCCGTAAGTGTTCCATTAATATCATCAAAATTGTACAGCATTAGTTTGTCTGTTCCAAGGTCTGCAACGAGTAAGTGCTTATTATCGCCAGTTAATACAGTAGAATGAACATGGGCACTTTCCTGTCTGCTTTTATTAATGCTTTTCCCTTTATGCTGAATTACCGCTTTGGCTGTTGCCACACTACCATTTTTATTTACTGGCAATAATGATAAAGAACCTCCGGTGTAATTTGCGGCAATTACCCACTTACCCGTTTTATCAAAAGTAATATAACAAGGATGGTTGCCGCCCGAGGGCTGTTGGTTTATGAAAGTCAACAGCCCCTTTTTTTTATTAAATTTAAACGCACTTACTGCTCCGCCGTTATTTGCTGCATCTGCATCTTCGTTTACAGCATATACATATTTTTTATTGGGAGATACGGCCAGAAAGGAAGGATTAGATGTTTTTATCGAACTAATAAAAGTATTGTCTCCTGTACTTGCATTAAAGTCATACACGTAAATGCCTTCGCTTTTTCCGTTGGTATAGGTTCCAATTATCAGCTTGCTGTTTTTTTGTGCAGATACCGATATAGTTAAAGTTATTATCGACATTAGTAGAATCCCTTTCATTATTATTTCTTTAGATGGTGGTTTGATTAAGGTAAAAATAGGTTGCTAATTTTTATCAATCAGTTTTTTTCGTTTGAATTTGTTTTTTAAAACATCCTGCACAGGAATATTTTCCAACTTGCTTTCCAGCCAGGAGATGATATCGAGGTAAACAAATGCCCTTGTTTCATATCGGTTGTGCTGTACTTTTTTTAGTTTCACCAGCAATTTCTCTAATTCCGGACGAATGTTTTTTACATTTACTGAAAACGAGCGCCGGATGAATTTAAAAATTTCCTCTTCCACTAAACCAAGATTTTGCATTTTGGACATGAACCGGTAAACCGATTTTATAAGGTGGTCTAATATTTCTTCATTGCCCAGTTCGTAATGGGCTATCAGGTGCAGCAACCTGCTGTAGCATTGAAGGTCGGTCCGCAAATCTACTTTCCAGTTGGTGATTTTATTAAGGTAATCAATGGCTTTTTCGTAATCGCCACTGCCAAAATAGAGGCAGGCAATTTTATAATAAAAAACCAGTATGCGGTGCCGGTCAAAATATATTTCGTATTCTTTAATTTTCTCTTCCACCTCGGGTACTATCTCTAATCCTTCTGAAAAACTTCCTTCCAGGAAATGTTTGTTGAATAACGAAATAGTCCTGTAAACAAAACACTGTATGCGGTTATTGTTATTATTTAAGATGATGCTGCTATCGCAAAATCTTTCAAACTTCTCCAATGTCTCTTTCAGTTTCTGGTGATTGGTGAGGTTAAAATGTGCGCCCATCAGGTTGTGCATCCCTTTTATGTAATGAGCAGTTTCTATCGCAATCATTTGCGGTTGTTCATCAAACAGGTCTACCCACTTTTGGGTGTAACGGTAATACTGTAAAAAATCCTGGCGAATAAAAGCGTTCCAGCAATAACTTTGGTATAAAAATAGTTTTTCGTAAAATCCTTTACAATCTGCAATTTTAAAAGTAAGCTTGCTGTTAAAAAAATCCTGCACCATCGCAGCTTCCTTTTCATTTCTGCAATGCCCGTTTTTAATATACCAGCTATACAATTGCAAGGATAGATTAGACAGTTGTGATACCAAAACAAGGCGCTCATTCACAGCATCGGCTTCTTTACTTAACTGCTCAGCCCTGTCCTGCATGCTCCTGGTAATATATAAGGCCTCAATGTTTTTTTCAAAAAAAAGTACTTGTTGCAGATAAGTAAGCTGGTTGCGCTTTTTTGCCTGTTCCTTTATCTTGTCCAATACTTTTAGGCTTTGCAGGTACAAGCCTTTGTTATAAAGTATTCTAGCATAATCCATTTGCGAAGAAATTCGCTGCGCGAAAGTCTATAAGCTGACCACCGAACGCAGCTTCCGCCAAGCTGCCAAATATACCGAAGGCCGCAAGGTCAAAAATAGCCGTCGCGCCCGCGCGATGGAAAAAGGCTCGCGCTACGGTCGCAAAGAGCAAGAAGGCCTGTGGCAAAACGCCGAGGCAACCGCATTGCGCCGCCTTGCGGAAGTCGGTGTGCGCGCCGTAGGGGCACTTGTCGGATTTCATCGGGTTGCCGCCTTTTGCAGCTCGAGGGCTACGTCCTCGATCATGTCTT
>JANPNY010000039.1:0-6716 GCA_031427745.1 Chitinophagaceae bacterium
CTTTAAATTATCGATGGCAGCTTTTGCAGTTTGTATTTTTTCTACAATTTCCTTTTCTTGGTTCCACTTTGCTTTTAATGTATCTCTTTCAACACTCAACAATGAAATTTGTTGGGAAAGTTCCTTCAACTTTCCAACATCATTTTCTCTTTTTATGGCTTCCCTTTCTATTTCAAGCTGGCGTATCTGCCTTTCCAGTTTATCGAGTTCTTCGGGCATGGAGTTCATCTCCAGCCTAAGCTTGGCGGCACTTTCATCAATTAAATCAATGGCCTTGTCTGGTAAAAACCGATCGGTAATGTACCGGTGCGATAATTCCACTGCGGCAATAATGGCTTCGTCTTTAATCCGCACATGGTGATATGTTTCGTACCTGTCTTTTAAGCCACGTAAAATTGAAACCGCATCTTCAATAGACGGCTCATCTATTAATACTCTTTGAAAACGTCTTTCTAAGGCTTTATCTTTTTCAAAAAATTTCTGGTATTCGTTTAAGGTAGTGGCACCGATGGCTCTTAATTCGCCCCGTGCCAATGCTGGTTTTAAAATATTGGCTGCATCCATGGCACCTTCGCCACCGCCTGCGCCTACCAATGTGTGGATTTCATCAATAAACATGATGATTTCGCCATCACTTTCGCTTACTTCTTTCACCACACTTTTTAATCTTTCTTCAAACTCGCCTTTATATTTTGCACCGGCAATCAGCAAGCCCATATCGAGCGCATAAATAATTTTAGATTTTAAATTTTCGGGCACATCTCCATTAACTATCCGCATGGCCAAACCTTCTGCGATGGCTGTTTTACCAACGCCTGGCTCACCAACCAATATCGGGTTATTTTTACTTCTTCTTGATAAAATATGAAGTGTTCTTCTTATCTCTTCATCCCGCCCAATTACAGGATCCAATTTACCCGCCCTTGCCATTTCATTTAAATTTTTGGCATATTTATTAAGGGCGTTAAACTGTGTTTCCTGGGTTTGAGAAGATATGGTAGATCCTTTGCGCAAATCTTTAATGGCGGCTATCAATCCTTTTTCGGTGAGGCCTGCATCCTTTAGCAATTTGGCGCTGTTATCACTGCCTTGTAAAATAGCCAGCAACAAATATTCTACACTCACAAATTCGTCGCCGAAAGTTTTTAATGCGCCGGATGCTTTTAACATCACCGTGTTCATGTCACGACTAACCGATTGTGCCGGCTCGCCGCTTTGCACTTTGGGTAATTTTTTTATGCTTTCATCAATTTTAGCTTCTACAAACTTTACATTGACATTGTTTTTTTTCAATAAAAACTCGATAGGCGAATCTTCTTCACTTAACAATGCTTTTAGCAAATGCTCCGTTTCAATCGTTGGGTTTTGATGATTGAAAGCTTGTTGCTGTGCCTGCGCTACAGCTTCCTGTGCTTTGATGGTGAAATTATTCAGATTCATATTGTAGTTTTTTTTTGTAAAGAATTGTTGTTAATTAAAAATTATTACCAGCTTGTTAAAAGCTTTCCCAGCTATTTATTTTGAAATAACTTTATCAATAATTCACAAATTAATATCCAATAAAAATTAAAGGTTATTATGTCACATAAACTGAAATTGGTCTGCCTTAAATTCACTCCTGTGTTGGGTTTCATGCTAATTTGTCTTATTAGTAAGGGGCAATACAACTTTACTGCTGTAGATGATTTTCTACAAGCTAAACAGAAAGCATTGGGAAATGATATGGTAACCATCATTTACAAAGACGGTAAAGTTATTTATCAAAAGGAACTGGGAGATTTTACTTCAAAAACCAAAGCGCCTGTTGCAAGTTGCAGCAAATGGTTAACGGCTGCCCTTGTAATGACGTTTGTAGATGAAGGAAAAATTTCGTTGGATGAAAAAGTAAGTAACTATCTCCCCATTTTTGAGACCTATGGAAAAACATACATTACCATCCGTAACTGCTTAACCCAAACAACGGGCATTGCGGATAATTCACGCATGCTTATGAAATTACTGGACCGGAAAAAGTTTGAAACACTGGATGAGGAAGTGAATTCATTCGTAAAAAAAGAAATAGCTGCCAACCCGGGAACCTCCTTTTTTTATGGAAATATAGGTCTCAACATTGCGGGCCGTGTGCTGGAAGTAATTTCTAAAAAAAGTTTTGAATCGCTGATAAAGCAACGATTGTTTACACCGCTTGAGATGAAGAACAGTAGTTTTTCTCCAGAAGACAATGCCGTCAATCCATCCGGTGGAGCTGTATCAACTGCGGCAGATTACATGAATTTTCTTACGATGTTATTGGACAAAGGAATGTATAAAGGCAAAAGAATTTTAAGTGAAAAAGCGATTGCAGAAATGCAAACTGTACAAACAAAAAATACTGAGAAAAAATTTGCACCTGCCGTTGCAACAGGACATGAATACGGGCTGGGCGAATGGATAGAACAACAGGACAGCAACGGAAACAGCACGGTAGTTTCCTGCCCAGGCTTATTTGGAACCTGGCCATACATAGACAAATGCAGAGGTTATGCCTGTATTTTTTTCATCCGGAAATTACTGACTGAGCAGAAAAAAGAATTGTACCAGGAACTGAAAAAAAGAATTGATGCACAGATCGCCGCTAACTGTAATTAAATAAATGGTCAATGCAACCCGTGCCATATTGTGGTAGATGAATTTAGTTTCTTACCAACACCAGTCTACTCCTGTCAGCCTTGGCCATTGCATCAAAAAACGCCACTAACTGGGGATATTCTGCTGCAGGAAAAACAGCTTCCTGCTGTTCTCTTACACGAATTACCTCAATGGTATTATCCTTTACTTTAAAGCTGATTTTATAGCTCCCGAATTTATTGCTGAGGCTTACATCTTTGGGCAACGACTCTGTTGTGTATCCCTGCGGAAGCGTAATAAATATGCTGTCAACATCTCTGTAACTGTCTTTAAATACAATATCAAAATGCCGGGCAGCATTTTCTGTCAACCTCGATTCTTTGTTAAAAAGATTGGGCATTACAAACAAACGCTTGCCTGTAACCGATGCGTAGTTGGGCGAAGAAATAGTCAACGATTCATCCATTGCCGGTATGGCATTTTTTATTTCTTTGTACGCAATTTTTTCAACTTTAAAGGTGGGCAAATTTAGTGTTCGGTTCAGGTATTTTTCCCGTTCTTCCTGGTTTACATCGTGAAATAAACTATGCTGCAGCTCCTGTTGAATGCCCGTAAAGTGTGTGAACACATCTGCCATAAGATTTCCATCTTCATCAATACGGGCAGTTATTTTTCTAACCTGCAAATTATTACCAGCATCATACCTGGGGGTATTTACCAATTTACCGCCATCTTCTGTTACCAGTAATGCTCTCCGGTTTCCGGTAAATGTACCTGCGTATCCTGCACTCTGTGTTTGACTGGTACATTCCAGCCAAACTGTATCTTTTACATCAGGCACACAGGTTACCACATGATTAAAATAATGTTTGGGGAAATCTTCATAGACATAAGGAAAGTTTTTACCCCCAAAAATTACGGCGCTGTAAGCCTTAATGCCGGCTTCTTTTAAAATACTCACCATGTAATTGGTTAGGGCTTTACAATCGCCATACTTTTTTTCGGCTACATATTTTGCATCAAAAGGCTGCAGGCCACCAATGCCCAACTGAATACTGATGTAGTGGGTATTTTGCTGCAGGTAACTGTACAATGCTTTTATTTTATCGTCCCTGCCCGGCAGGCCATCCACCAACCTGTGTATATCAGCTTTAATATTTTCGGGCAATACATCCCTCCCTTTGTACAAGGATGCATAATATTTACCATAATTATCCCATGTACTTAAATTGCCGGGATATCCTCCATATTCAAAATCATCCGGCCCAATAAGCACTGCGGGCATCAGCCTGCTTAAAGGTGGCTGGTACGATTCATATTTTACAGGCTTGATATTAGTTGCCTGCCAGCTAAGTATTTTGGTGTTGCCGTTACTGGTAACAACCGGTTCAGCAGCACCATTAATGAGCTTATACCGGAGTTTATAATCGGAAGGCATTTCTATAATATAACTGCTGGCCTGCACAGAAAAGTCATAATAATCTATGGGTTGCCAGGTGGGGAATTCATAGATACCATTGTACACTTGTTCCTCTTCGTATTCAACCGTGTAGGGGTAAGCCTTATAATAAAAGTTATGCCGCTTAATGCGGCCATCGGCGGCTAAACTAAAATTATCGTTGTAGGCTACATCATCCATGTCCTTTTTTTTAACTGCCTTTATTTGTTTGCCCGTGGCATCAAACAATTTCCCGGAAACTTCGGTAAGCTTTTGAAAATTATCATACAGGTTTGCGTAGCCTGCAAAATTATTTCCGTTTTCATTTAAAACCGTGTACGCAACTTTATGTTTAACTGTTGCTGATTTTATGGAATGAATGATGATTGTTGTTTCTTCTACACGCTGCACTGCATCTGCATCCTTTAACAAAGAATCCGGGATTAATGCAAAACTGTAATTCTGTGCAGTTGAAGTAATCGTTAAAAAAAGCGAAAGGGTAAGGAGTAGTGATTTCATAAGTAATTATTTAATTTTTTTAAACACAATTTGTTCTGCTTCCTTTTTTACAATGAAACTATAAAACTCCCGGAGCGACTCGTAATCTTCATTTACAAAATTGGCCTTACGCAATACCAGCCTGCACCTCATTTGAATATTTTCTCCATTATTGGAAATTATATATTCAAACATGCCCTCATCTTCATTTAAATTAAATCGAACCGACTTTGGTAATTCATCTACTTTGTATCCTTTAGGAATTTCCATGTGCAGGGTGTAATTGTCTTCTTTGGTATAAGGCATTTCCACCGGGTAAAATCGTTGGGACGCAGCAAAGGGATTTTTTTTGATTGCCTCGCTCAGCATGGGGTTGAAGTAAACGATATCTGCATCTTCAAATAATTTTAATGCAATATCATATTTAATCCCCACCGGCTGATCCAGCTTATTTAAAGAATCGATTGAAAGGTTAGATATTTTGGTATCTTCTGAAAAATTCTCCTGTATTTTTTTTAGCATTTCTGCGGTCGTTGTTTTGGCCATTTCATCTCTCATGTCCAGCGATTGATAAAATCCGAGTTTATGATCCATCATTCCTTCTACACCAGCATTATCAATATTAAAAAACATAACGTTGGTATAGCTCGTTTCCTTAAGTGAATCAGTATCCAGGTAAACTGCTACGGCCGTTTCTTTCTTAATCAATCTTGCATGTCCGTTGTAAACTTCTTCGGGCAGTTTTCCAAATGCTAGCCTTGGTTCTGTGGCATCGAGGTAAACGGATGCATTGTTCAACACTACATGGGCAATAACGTAATTAAACCTGTCCATTAGCGGATATATTTCGTGGGTGTAGCCATTACTCCGTGTACTCAATATTACCGGTTCCGCATCAATCTTACTGTTGCGAAGCATGGCAATCAGCAGTAGGTTAATATCGGCCACAGAGCCGGTTTTATTTTTAAACACCTCTTTTAATCCATCCGTAATATACATCCGGTTCTGTTCATTACAGGTAAAGTTTCGCTGTACATAAGCATACACTTTCTCAGCTTTTTCCTTTTCTGTGGCAGCACCTTTTGTAATATTTTGTACGTCATCGTCTAACCAGTTATTGGGCCGGTTGATGGCGAGTCCAAATTTTTCTTCCTTCCATAAATCGGCACTTACTTTCTCCCAGGTTTCCAAGTAAAAGGTAGGCATCCGCTCCGGGTATCGAATTTCATTTAACTGAAACTCTATTTTAGCAATTGCGTTGCGAAAGGTAGTTGTAAAAGGTTCTGGTTTAAGTGCCGGCACATCTTTCATTATCCAGGTATGCAGGTCAATATCTCCCGGCATATTAAAGCTTTCGATACCGGATTTAACCTGTGTAGCAAAATTACCTGGTCCTCTGTCTACATGTTGGGTAAAACTAAAATTTACCCTCGACTTTTTTGTATCATTAATAAAAAATGAATGGTAGCCCTGTGATAAAATAACATACTTAAAAAACTCTGGTATATCAGCCTCATACTGGCTCCACAATACCGGGTATTCACCCTGAAATTCCCATGGTTGTAAATTACGGATGAAATCGGATTTTACCTGGTAAGAGTATTCGATTATACTTCCCTCTTTTAGTGCAGGGAAAGTGAACTTTTTATAGATGTAGTATTTGCTATGTTTTTCCGAAAATACGTCGGCTTTGCCAATACTTGTTTCCATTACCTTTCCGTTTTCTACATTGTACGTAGATGCTTTAAGTGCTTCTAGTTTTTCTTCTTTTCCACTTTCGCTTACGTATAACGGAATGGTAATGGTGGCCGCATCAAATCCCTTTTTATTGAAAATCTTTATGCGTTTCTTAATTGAAAAAATGAGGGAGAACGAGAGATCAGAAGTATTGGCCATAAAATCTGATTTACCAACATCTGCCACCACTACCGCATTGGTATTGGAGTCGATTAAAGGTGATTTTACGTCAAAATCGCTCAACGATACTTTTCCAAATTTTATAGGTAGCTTTTCCTGGGCTGTTACAATACCGAATAAAAAAAACAGGCATATTGCTGCCAGGTACTTTGATGAAATCATACAGGGAGGTTTTAGGTTATGCTATTAAATTAATTGAGTTGTATCTATGTGCAATGTATATTACGATTATTACTGAACATTTAATATTATTTTC
>JANPNY010000040.1:0-3391 GCA_031427745.1 Chitinophagaceae bacterium
TGTTGTGCCGCGCCCTGATGCAATCCGGCCTGCCGTGGGGCGATGCCTGGCAAAAACAGCGCCGGGCGTTGCAGAAAAACCTGCGCAGTTATCGCAAATTGCTGTAGGGCGCTTCTATAAATTCTACTCCTTTTAAATCAGTCATATTCTAAATTTTCAAAGCAAACCTACTTTAATTACTTTCAACAGCAAAGTAAAAATTAAATAAGTATTGCATTTTTAATAATAAGGTTTAAGAATTATCGTTTGGTAATATTGTAACTATTAAAGGCCAGTTACCTAACGATGGTTTTGTACTAAAATTTTATAAATCGGCATTATTTTACTATGTTGCAGCCCATTAGTTTAATAAGGATGCGTTAAGCTTGCTGTTGAAGTTTACTTTTGTATTAATTATTATTAACTACCCCCTGGCATGGACAATATATTATTCAGTGGCGTTATATCTTTTATAATTACTTTTTTCGCCATACCTGTCATTATCCAGGTAGCAAGGGAGCGAAAAATGTTCGATGAACCGGATGAGCGCAAAGTCCACAAAATGGTAATTCCCACTCTTGGAGGATTAGGTATTTTTGCCGGATTTATTTTGGCTACGCTGCTTTGTGTACCAGTTGGCAGCAACGAATTGCAATATTTTGCAGCCGCAGCCATCGTTATTTTTTTCCTGGGAATTAAAGATGATATCCTTATTTTATCTGCCGCAAAAAAATTTATCGGGCAGTTATTGGCCGCAGGTATTATTATTAAATTCGGTGGAATTCAAATTACCAACATGCATGGGTTTTTAGGCATCGGTGAAATACCCTATTTGGCCAGTGTTGTTTTAACCTTATTTACCATAATTGTAATCACTAATTCCTTTAATCTTATTGATGGTGTTGATGGGTTGGCCGGTTCCCTTGGATTGCTTACAACCCTTGTTTTCGGTTGTTATTTCTTTTATGTAGGGCAAATAATGTATTCGGTAATGGCATTTTCGCTCTCTGGCAGCCTTATTGGTTTTTTGATTTATAATTTTTCTCCGGCAAAAATATTTATGGGTGATACGGGTTCACTTTTAATTGGTCTTTTCAATGCTATATTGGTTATTCAGTTTATAAATACTGCCGGCGCATCTGCTGCAATATTACCTTTTGAGTCGGCTCCGGCTTTGGGTTTCTCAATATTAATTGTGCCATTATTTGATACACTCCGGGTATTCAGTCTTCGTATTTTAGATAGGCGTTCGCCCTTTAGTCCTGATAGAAATCATGTGCACCACTTTTTACTTGATCTGGGATTTAGCCACCGTAAAGTAACTTTCTTGTGCGTGGGAGCTAATGTTTTTTTTATTGCTTTAACTTATTCTATAAGCAGCTTGGGAACTACCGTGGTGATGTGTATTCTGTTTGCAGTAGCTGCCTCTCTCATTGGAATTATCTGCTATTTCCGATCAAAACTTAAAGAAAATGTTGCCATAAGTTTGTTAAACGAAGGAAGGATTGTGAAGGCACCCAAAATTCTTGCATTTACATCTGAAGTTGTTGAAGCAGACTGAAAAAAAGCATGGTGATGTGCATCCTTTTAATAATTGCGTGCCCAATAGCTGAATATAAATAGCATTTAAAATTAGTCCCCCGTCTTTGTAACTTTTTAAGTTCCATTTCCTTTTTGCCTGTTTTTTAAAATTTATTGCGTTTGACCTGGCCAGATGTGGGCCTTATAATTCTTTTCTTTAGTTTTGCAGCCACCTAAAACGAATTTTTATGTCAGAAGAACTGGATTTGATAAAGATGGATACGGAAAGCACCATGAAAAAGGCTATCAGCCATTTAGAAGCTGAACTTGTAAAAATAAGGGCGGGAAAGGCTAATCCCAATATGCTCGATGGCATTGTAGCGGAGTATTATGGATCACCTACACCCATTTCGCAGATAGCAAATATTTCTGTGTTAGATGCCCGCACTATCTCTGTACAACCCTGGGAACGAAATATGCTTCAACCGATTGAGCGGGCCATTATTGCCAGCAATATTGGTATTAATCCACAAAACGACGGCAACTTTATCCGTTTATTTTTGCCCCCGCTAACAGAAGAAAGAAGAAAAGAATTAGTGAAACGATGTAATGCTGAAGGTGAAAATGGTAAAGTGTCTATCCGGAATATTCGCAGAGATTCGATTGAGCAAATTAAAAAACTGCAAAAAGATGGTCTTAGCGAAGATGCTGCCAAAGAGGCTGAAATAGAAATGCAGGAATTAACCAACCGGTTTATTTCATTAATTGAAAAGCACCTGGAAGCAAAGGAAAAGGAAATTATGGTTGTGTAGGGGTGGGGTCGTGTTTAATGTTTGAAAATGCAAAATGGGAATGAAAAATCTTATGGCGGCACTATATTAGTTTAATCTGTTTTGATCGTCTCTTTTTACTTTTTTTCTTCCAAAAAAATATAAAAAAATAAAGTGTAATATCCATTTCATTTAGTAAGGCAACCATTCAAAATTTCTTAACGCTTTTTTTCTGAGGCCGCCAAGCAATATATGTGGCTAATCTTTTTTATCCTAAAATAATATCACGCAGTTTGTAAAGCCGGGTGGTTTGTTTATGGATAATATTCGTTATTCAACAGTTGTTATACTAAACTATTTATATGCCTATTGCATTTATTGAAAAAACACTAATCACCATTACAACACCGCTGTATACATCCATCATTTTATTGGAGATAATTGGCAGTCATCTACACTTAAAAAAATACTATTCACTTAAAGAAACCGTTATCAACCTATATCTTACACTGTTAAATGGTAGTATAGATTTGCTGTTTCGCTCCATTTATCTTTTTATTATCCTCCAATGGTTTTACAATAATAAAATTGTTTCCATTCACAACCATGCTGTTGTCTATTGGTTATTGCTTTTTGTTTTGGAAGATGCTATGTTTTATTTGGAACATAGGGTAGATCATTACTGTCGGTTGTTTTGGGCAGTGCATGTAACCCATCATTCATCAAATGAGTTTAATCTTACTACTGGTTTTCGGTCGTCTGTATTACAACCATTATACAGGTTTGTATACTTTATTCCATTAGCATTTATTGGCTTTAATCCTGCAGATATAATATTGATGTATGCGCTTACACAGATTTATGGAATTTTGGTACACACACAGTTTATTCAAAAAATGCCGGCATGGGTTGAAGTGTTTTTTGTAAGCCCAAGCCACCATCGGGTACACCACGCCAGTAATACTTTGTACCTTGATAAAAATATGGGGATGTGTCTAATTAGGGCTTGCTCAACAACTCGGCCTAGCCAATATTTTTAAAACGCTTGTTTCTTTTTTATAGAAGATAAATTTTATCCATCCAATAAGTTTAGAATATTTATTTACTATCAGGGACACAAG
>JANPNY010000041.1:0-1551 GCA_031427745.1 Chitinophagaceae bacterium
AAGCATCTTTAGGAAAACCATAGAGTCTTACTTCTTTAGGATTTAGTATGTCAGATGAAGTGACAAATTATCTAGAAGTTCTTATTTAATTTTTCTAATTGCTTTTCAATTGTATCTCTATCGAGATTATATTTTTTTATAAATTGAGTTAGTGTTAGATGAAAGAAATCATCTTCGAAGTGCGCGAGGACGAGGCTGACGGCGGCTACACCGCTTTGGCGCTGGGTCATGCCATCGCCACCCAAGGGGACAGTCTCGATGAGCTGCGGGATGCAATTCAGCAAAGACTTGATAGTAAATTGGTAAATCAGAATCTGATTTCCTGATTTGAACTGGGTTCTTAAATTTCTTTGAGTTCAGACTAATAATTCCATTTTTTTTACAAAAAATTATTTTAAGAAACATATATGCTCCCTCATTAAAACCGAAGTAGCGAATTAGTTGTACAAGTGAGATTACGTTATAACCAAGCTGTCTCATAAATTATTTTTAAGTATACTTTTTAACTTTTCATCATCCCCCCAAAACCGCATCGCCTCATAATCGGCATAAGGATAATACCCTAAATTTAATTGTATGCTCTTGTGCTGAGCTGCCACGTATTCCAAAACAAATTCTTTTACTGTAACTGGCTTTCCACTGCAGCAATTAACAATACCAGCCACTTCCTTTTGTGCAGCAATTGCTACAATGTTTTCAGCGACTTCTTCCACTCGTAAAAAATCCCTCACCTGCTCACCTCCGCTCATATTAAATACAGCATGCCCGTTTTCAATCGCCTGATCGAGTTGCGAAATTAAGGATTTTGAACTTTGCCCTTTGCCATACATATAAAACAGTCTTATCCATTTAAAGCTGCACTCATATTGTGCAGTCAGTTTCTCCAGAGCCTGCTGCAATTCGTGTTTTGCAATGGCATAAGCATTCGCCGGTTCACATTCTATGTCTTCACTCAGACAACCCTCCTTCATCCCATATTCAAAACAAGTACCTGTTACGGTAATATCCCTTAAACCATGCTCAATAAGATTTTTTAGAAACTTTTTTTGAAGCCAAGGTATGGGCATAAGCGAATTGTTATTGATAATGAATAAAATAAAAAATTGAACAAATGACAACTACAAAAAATATAGAAAAAATACTTCCCTTCGATGTTCAGAAAATTCGAAAAGATTTCCCCATCCTTTTGCGGACGATGAACGGTAAGCCATTGATTTATTTCGATAACGGAGCTACCACACAAAAGCCGAAACAAGTAATTGATGCCCTCGTAAAATATTACACCGAACAGAATGCTAACATCCACCGCGGGGTTCACAGCATGAGCCAGGATATAACTGTTGAATACGAGAATGCCCGAATTACTATTCAAAAACATATAGGGGCTAAACATGAACACGAAATTATTTTTACACGAGGAACTACCGAGAGTATCAACTTTGTAGCCACTGCGTTTGGGAAAAAATTTGTGAATGCAGGGGACGAGATTGTTGTGACTGAGATGGAGCATCACAGTAATATTCTTCCCTGGCAACAGTTGTGCGATGAAAA
>JANPNY010000042.1:0-4937 GCA_031427745.1 Chitinophagaceae bacterium
CTATTTTAAAGCAGAACTACACGAGAATAAAATGTTGCTGCTGGAAGATAAAACCGCCAAGCAAATTAATACGGTGCTGGAGGAGATACAAACCTACCTCCACCTGTCTGCACTGCCTGTGCATATTGAATGTTTTGATAACTCAAATTTCCAGGGCAGCTACCCTGTGTCTGCCATGGTTTGTTTTAAAAACGGTCAGCCAAGTAAAAACGATTATAGAAGATTTAATATAAAAACGGTAGTGGGAGCAAATGATTTTGCTACCATGACAGAAGTGGTGCACCGCCGTTACAAAAGAGTAATTGAAGAAGGTTTACCCTTGCCACAACTTATTATAATTGATGGTGGCAAAGGGCAGTTGAGTGCCGCCATGGAAAGTATTAATGCATTGGGACTTGCAGGAAAAGTTACCGTTGTTGGCCTTGCAAAAAATGAAGAAGAACTATTTTTTTATGGTGATAGTGAATCACTAAAATTACCCTGGGATAGTGATAGTTTGAAACTGATAAGACGAATCCGGGACGAGGTACACCGCTTTGGCATTACGTTTCACCGCAATCAACGCAGTAAAGGCAGCTTTAAAAACGAGCTGGAAAATATTGAAGGCATCGGCAAAGCAACCATTGATATGTTGCTGAAAAAATTTAAATCGGTAAAAAATATTAAAGAAAAAACTGCAGATGAGTTGGCCGACGTAATTGGTAAATCGAAAGCTATGCTGTTGGTAAATTATTTTAGTAGTCTCCAAAAGTAAGTGGCCGATTATTTTGGCAATATGTTTTTAAACGACTTCCTACACAGAAATCTCTCCATTCATATAAAACACACATTGCCCGCTAATTAAAACCCGCTCTTCATTCAATTGCTCACACCACAATTCTCCGCCACGGGCTGACAATTGCAAAGCATGTAACTTACTCTTTCCTAAGTGCTCACTCCAAAAAGGTATCAGTTGTGAATGAGCAGAACCTGTTACAGGATCTTCATCAATACCCGATGCCGGCGCAAAAAATCTTGACACAAAATCTACCTCATCACCAGGAGCAGTTATTATGATTTTGTCGAAATAACTTTTCATTAAAGTGAAATCTGGCATGCAGTTTTTTACCGCTGCTTCATCTTTCAATAAAACCAATAGATCACGATGCTGAAAAACACCAGCTATATTTATATTACCCAACACTTCACTCAAAAAGGAAGGCACTGTTTCTACACCTGTTGGCTTCCAGCTTGGGAAATCCATCGCCAATATGTCTCCGCTTTTAGAAACAGTAAGTAGTCCACTTTTTGAATTAAAACTGATAACCGGTTTGTTATGTCCAAGTATATTAAACAATACATAAGCAGTAGCCAACGTAGCGTGGCCACAAAGATTTACTTCTACTACAGGAGTAAACCAACGAATATCATAATCCGCACCCGGGGTTGAGCCGGGAGTAAAATAAACCGTCTCACTCAGGTTGTTTTCTATGGCAATTGTTTGCATTAATTCCGTATCAAGCCATTCTTGCAATGGTATAACTGCTGCCGGATTACCGCCAAACAATGTGTTGGTAAAAGCATCTACCTGGTAAATGTTGAGTTTCATAATATCCTATTGGTTGCTGATAAAAAGTGATAATTACTCCGCCATCATTTCCTTAACAACCCGCACTACATCCTCCATATTGGGCTTACTGAAATAATCGCCATCACTAGCATAAGAGGGCCGGTGTGCCTGCGCTGTTATAGTACGTGGGGCAACATCGAGGAGCTTATATCCACCTTGCTCCTCCATCACTTTATTAAACATATAAGCTGCGGCTCCACCCGGTACATCTTCATCTACAAATACAATACGGTTTGTTTTTTTAAGAGATGCTTTTATACCATGATGGATATCAAAAGGCAATAAAGTCTGCACATCGATCACTTCGCAATGAATGTTTAATTTTTCCAGTGCCAGTGCTGCTTCCATAACAATACGTAAGGTAGAGCCGTACGAAACAATCGTTACATCACCACCATCTTTAATAATTTCGGTAACACCTAACGGTACGGTATAGCCCAACAAATTGGAAGGTAATTTTTCCTTAAGGCGGTAACCATTTAAACATTCTATTACCAATGCCGGATCATTGCTTTGCATCAAAGTATTGTACATGCCTGCAGCCTGTACCATATTGCGTGGCACGCAAACATAAACACCTCTTAGGGCATTAATAATCATCCCCATGGGAGAACCGCTGTGCCAGATACCCTCTAACCGATGCCCTCTTGTACGAACAATTAAAGGACAGCTTTGCCCGCCAGCCGTGCGAAAATGGGTGGTAGCCAAATCGTCGCTTAACGGCTGCAAACCATACAGCAAATAATCCAGGTATTGTATTTCTGCAATTGGCCTAAGCCCTCTTAATGCAAGGCCAATACCCTGCCCCATTATGGAGAGTTCACGAATGCCCGTATCGAAAATTCTCTCGGCACCAAATTTTTCCTGTAACCCGCTAAAGCCCTGGTTTACATCACCTATAAAACCAAGGTCTTCGCCAAATGCGGTTACTTTATCATTGCTTAAAAACAGTTGTTCAAAATATTTATTCAATACTTCGTAGCCATTTAGCGCCTTTGCATCTTCTTCGTAAACAGGCTTCACTTCCTTTACATTTAAAGCACTTTTAGGGCCTTCGTTATACAAAAATGAATTATATAATTGCTTATTGATTTGCAGCAGTTCCTGGTAATAATTGCTGAGTTTATTAGCAGCTGAACTGCTGCCGGTAATATCCAAAGCAGCGGCAATTAACTTCATAATATCCCGCCGCATGGGTTCTTTTATGCCAGCTAATTCATCGGCAATTGGCTGCAAGCTTTGCTGGGTATTAGTCTCCAGCTGTGGCAGACATTCAGTTATTAAACCAACGGCTGTTTGCGATTGTAATTTTGCAGGTGCAATGTATTTATCCCATGCCCGCTGCTTACTTTCTTTTACAAAATGTTTGGCATTTATTTCTATATCACTTAATTCTTCTTCTTCTGCCAAACAATTTTCCATTAACCAATGCCGCATTTGTTTAAGGCAATCCCATTCTTTTTCCCAGGCAAGGCGTTCAGGATTTTTATATCTTTCATGACTGCCGGAAGTAGAGTGACCTTGTGGTTGGGTTATCTCTTCTACATGAAAAATAGCAGGAATATGGGTATCTCTTATTTTTTGAATGGCTGGTTCAAACACCTCACACATACCTGCATAATCCCACCCTTTCAATTTATAAATATCCAACCCGTTAGTGCCTTGTTGTTTTTGCATACCGGATAAAGCGGTAGAAATTGACCCTTTGGTTGTTTGATATTGCTTAGGAACTGAGATACCATAACCATCATCCCAAATAAATATTGCCAATGGAACCTGTTGCACGCCTGCTGCATTTACCACCTCCCAAAAATGCCCTTCTGATGTAGAGGCATCACCGATGGTGCAAAAGCAAATTTCATTTCCATTATTACTCAAATTAGTATGCTTTTTAAACGTATCAACCTTTCTGAATAGCTTAGAAGCCAAAGCCAACCCCAAAGCTCTGGGCATTTGACCAGCAGTAGGAGCCATATCGCTACTTGAATTTTTTGTATTTGCAAGATCGAGCCAGTTACCATCCGCATCTACATTTTTAGTGGCAAAATGCGCATTCATTTGCCTTCCAGCACTAAAAGGATCATGGTTAATATCGGGGTCTGCAAATAATTGTGCAAAATATTGTTCAACATTGGTAACGCCGGCAGCCAGCATAAAAGTTTGATCACGATAGTAACCCGATCTAAAATCTCCCGGTTTAAAAAATTTAGCTACTGCTACCTGCGCCACTTCTTTACCATCGCCAAAAATGCCAAATTTTGCTTTGCCGGTTAAAACTTCCTTACGGCCAAGTAAACTGGTTTCCCTGCTTTCACAAGCTATTCGGTAGTCTTTGAGCACTTCTTTTCTAAAGTGATCAAAACTGAATTTTTCCTGCAATTCAGCATCATTTTTTAATGAGATTTCCATGCAACAAATGTAAATGAATAGTTGAGATGAATGTTAAAAAATTGATAAGGGCAGAACAATTTGGCAGGTTTTTAGGCGTTTTACTATCTTTGGAATAATTATTGAAATTGTAGAAACATGAAGTTATTATTTACAGGCTGTTTAATTTTTTTTATTGCTATTGGAATGAATGCCCAGAATGCAAAACCTGCTGCAAATGAAAACGCACCAACTACAATAAATAATCAGCCAATAGTTTTAGCTGATGAAACATTGGGGCTTAAGGAAACTTTTTATGATTTTGGTAAAATCCCACAGGGTAAACCTGTAATCCATTTATTTGAAGTTGTAAATAATGGTAAAGACTCTCTTAAAATATCAAATGTTCAGGCTAGTTGCGGATGCACCACGCCGGAGTGGGAAAGAGACAAAGTGCAAGCACCAGGGCAATCTACAAAAATTACCGTTGGATATAATGCCGCATCTGAGGGCAGTTTTACAAAATTTATTACCGTAACTTACAATGGAAGCCAGAGCAAACAAATAACCATAAAAGGTGAGGTTTGGAAAACACCGCTTTCGTCCGCACCAGAAAATGCAGGTTTAAAAAGCCTGAAAGAAGATAAATAAACAATTTATTAAACCAATAAAACACAAAAACAAAGCACATGAAAAAATCCTTATTTTTTGCAGCAGCATTCGTACTATCTACTTCCCTGTTTGCACAAAAGAAAATAGCTGATGTAGCTAAATTTGTATCTGAAACAATTGATTTCGGAAAAATTAAGCAAGGTGTTCCGGCAAAAGGAACGTTTACAGTTACTAACATTGGAACAGAACCTTTAATTATTGAACAGGCTAATCCAACCTGCGGTTGCACCATTTCTGATTATACCAAAGAACCAATTGCACCTGGTAAAACCGGTGTTATCAATGCAAC
>JANPNY010000043.1:0-13299 GCA_031427745.1 Chitinophagaceae bacterium
TCTCCAAATGTTTCATAAAAATCACCCACCCTAAACAACAAAATCGCATCCGGGTACCGGGCTTTGATGGCATTGTGTTGTTGCATTAAAGGAGTTTCGCTTATTGCTTTCGCCATAATTCTATTGTGCTGATTGGGTAATTTGCTGATTGGTTTAATTTCTTTTTTAGGAATCTGGCAATATTTTATTGAGCCCTTACCCTTTTTCCTTTTTATTGATATACGAGGGGGAAGGGCTTACAAAAATAAGGTCTTTAACTCCTTTATAGTAAGCATTGTGGGCAGTGTGAATTACTTTTGCACAAATAAAAATGAAAAGCAGTTGGGAATGAGAAAATTAAGCATGGAGGAACTCAACCGAATGTCGGTGGAAGAGTTTAAAGAATCAGCAAAAATACCGGTGATTGCAGTGCTTGAAAACATCCGGAGCGCTTACAATGTAGGTAGTGTATTCCGAACGGCCGATGCATTTTTACTGGAAGGTATTTTCATTTGCGGTTATACCTGCAAGCCGCCCCACAAAGAAATAAAGAAAACGGCCCTCGGCGCCGAAGACTCCGTAACATGGAAACATTTTGACACTGCAGCAGCGGCCATTGAACAATTGAAAAGCGACGGTTATAAAGTGTATGCCATTGAGCAGGCACAGAATAGTTTATCGCTTGAAAGCGTGGAGTTTAACAGCATCGAAAAAATTGCGGTTATTTTTGGCAACGAAGTAAGCGGCGTTGAGCAGTCCACTATCGAATTGTGCGACGGCGTTATTGAAATACCACAGTTTGGTATGAAACATTCGCTGAACATTGCAACAGCTGCAGGTGTTGTACTGTGGGAGATTGTTAGAGGAAGGGTGACTAAAATTTAAATGTTTATAATGGGTTCGATAAAAATAAAAAATTACTTATCACTGGTAAAATTCAGTCATACTATTTTCGCAATGCCTTTTGCATTGATTGGTTTTTTTTTAGGGTTAAAATCTTCTGCTGGATTATATACTGATCAATCTAATTTAAACAAAACAATTGGATGGGGAAATGATCTAACAAACTCTGGAATGTGGGGAACAATATTGCTCAAATTTCAATTAGTAGTTTTTTGTATGATATTCGCCCGTTCCGCCGCCATGGCCTTTAACCGCTGGCTCGATGCAAAATATGATGCGGTAAACCCACGGACCGCTATCAGGGAAATTCCTGCTGGGATAATTAAACCCGGCAATGCATTGTTTTTTGTAATTGCCAATTGTGTGTTGTTTATTATTTGTACTTTCTTCATCAATAGTTTGTGTTTTTATTTATCTCCAGTGGCATTGTTTGTAGTGTTGTTTTATAGCTATACCAAACGCTTTACCGCATTTTGCCATTTGGTATTAGGCGTGGGTTTAAGTCTTGCGCCTATTGGGGCATATATAGCTGTAACCGGGCAATTTGCGGTATTGCCTGTAATTTTTTCGCTGGTAGTTTTACTGTGGGTAAGCGGCTTCGACATTATTTATGCCCTGCAGGATGAAGAGTTTGATAAAGCCAATAATCTAAAATCTATTCCATCTGTGTTGGGAAAAGTTAAAGCATTACGGGTGTCAGAATTGTTGCACTTGCTGTCGGCAGCCTGTGTAATTTATGCTGGTATGTATGGGTATTTTGGTTGGTTGTTTTGGCTGGGAGTTGTGTTTTTCTGCGCTTTGCTTATTTATCAGCACCTGCTGGTAAAGCCCAATGATTTAAGTAAAGTAAATATGGCTTTCTTTACAACCAATGGTATTGCATCGGTGTTATTTGCAGTATTTGTTTTATTAGATTTATTCATTCACTAAACCGGCTTATGGCAAGAATAGTATGTATTGATTATGGGGGCAAAAGAACAGGTATTGCTGTAACCGATCCGTTGCAAATTATAGCAACTGGTCTCACCACCATTGAAAGCAAACAACTGATTCCATTTTTAAAAAATTATTTTGCAGCGGAGCAGGTGGAAAAAATTGTAATTGGGATGCCCAAAAACTGGGATGAAACCGATACCCACGGAACGCCCCTGGTGAAAGCTGCAATAAAAAAATTACAAGAGGGATTTCCCGGTATGCCCATTATAGAGGTAGATGAACGGTACACATCTAAAATGGCCAAAGCCGCCATGCTGGAGATGGGTATGAAAAAAAGCGACCGCCGGGTAAAGGGCAATGTGGATATAATTGCCGCCACTATTATGTTGCAGGAATTTATGAGAAGCCCCTTATCTTCCTGAATGGAAGAATTATAAATACTATTTGTAAATTTGCTGCATTAAAATATCAACATATAAAACTTGTAACCGCAAATAAGATTTTTTTCACGGTGGAAGAAATCGAAGTAATACCCTTTATTTAATAAATATGATTTTACCAATAGTAGCCTACGGTTCACCCATTTTAAGAAAAGTTTGCGCCGATATCGATCCTGATTATCCCGGCTTGCAGAAGTTATTGGATGATATGTGGGAAACCATGTACAACAGCAACGGCGTGGGTTTGGCAGCCCCACAAATAAATAAAGGCTTTCGATTATTTGTAATGGATAGTACCCAGATATTTCAAAACCTGGAAGAGGATGAAGTGGATTTATATCCCGATGCACCCGGATACAAAGGCGTTTTTATCAACGCAAAAATTACTAAGCTGGAAGGTAAGGAGTGGAGTTACAACGAGGGTTGCCTCAGTATCCCCAAAATAAGAGAAGATGTCAATCGGATAGAAACCGTGACGATTGAATTTCTAGATGAAAATTTTGAGTCACAAACCAAAGTGTTTAACGGTATTACGGCAAGGGTAGTGCTGCATGAGTACGACCATATTGAAGGCAAGCTGTTTATAGATTATATAAAGCCGCTTAAGCGAACCTTATTGAAGAGAAAGCTAGATGATATAACAAGGGGTAAAATAAAAGTAGATTACCGCATGGTTTTTCCCAAATAACTTTAACGCCGGGTTTTATCGTTTTATAATAATTTGCAGGCATGATGAAACAAATCATGCCTGCTTTTTTTTGCTTATTTTTTTGCACAAGTCTATTTGCACAGCAAATAAAAGACAGTACAATTGCCATTGGGAAAAAAATGGTAACCCTAAGTGAGGTTGTGGTGGATAATCAATTGAATGTGCCTGTATTTATAAATCGCATTAAAAACGACACAACATTCTACAAAGCTTTCCGTAACCTGCACGTACTGGGGTTTTCTGCCATTAACGACATCCGGATGCTAAAAAAGGACGGCACTGCTGAAGCATCTTTGTTTAGCAAAACAAACCAGATACGGCAAGGCAATTGCAGGATAACCCAAATTTTAGATGAACAAATTACCGGTAATTATTTTGACGATAACCATCAACCGGATTATTATACGGGGCAGCTGTATGCATCCCTGTTTTTTGCAAAAGACAGTCTGTGTAATGAAGATAATATTGTAACCGGTAAAGGCTTTACTATTGACGGTAAATCCGGTATGGAAAAACATAAAGAACAGTTGAAAATGCTGTTTTTTAATCCAGGAAAAAAAATAAAAGGCCTGCCTTTTATGGCCGGTAAAACTGCCATCTACGACGATGACATGGCGGATTTATACGACATGAGTATTGACATGGACGACTACAATAAAACAAGCTGTTATATTTTTAGGCAGAAAGTAAAAGCAGGTAAAGAAAGTGATGTGGTGGTTGATGAAATGATCACGTGGTTTAATGATAAATCGTACGAGGTGGTTGCCCGTACTTATAGCCTCAGTTACAATGCAGCTGTGTACGATTTTAAAGTTAACATGGAAGTTGAAATGACGCATGCAGGTAACCTGCTGGTCCCCTCGCTCATACGCTACAATGGTAATTGGAAAGCTATTTTTAAGAAAAGAGAGAGGGGTGTGTTTACTGCTACGCTGTACAACTTTAAGTAATTTGTACATCCATTTTAAGCCGTTTATTAGATAAAGAAAACTACTTTAATTATACCAATTTTATCTGTGTGGCTTCATTAGAAAAATAACACAATGGTAATATGCATCGGATGATTTAGAGTGAATTTTACAAGAGATCGTATATTAAAAAAAATAATCATTTGGATATAAAGTTTTCAGCTAAAGATTTTGGAAATAATTTTCAGTGGGGTGTAGCAATTGCTGCCGCCCAAAATGAAGGAGCCGCAGATATGTATGGCAGGGGACCTTCCATCTGGGATGTTTATGCAAAGCGACGTGGTAAAATAAAAGGAGCTGCAAAACCAACGGTTGCCTGCGATTTTTATCACCTGTACAAAGATGATTTGTTGTTGGTAAAGGCTTTGGGCTTTAAAGTGTTTCGGTTCTCCATTTCATGGTCGAGAATTGTACCTGATGGTTCCGGAAAAATTAATAAAGAAGGTATCAGTTTTTATCATAGAGTAATTGAGGAATGTTTGCTGCTTGGTCTTACACCCTATGTAACCCTTTATCACTGGGATCTTCCACAGGCGCTTGAAAAAAGAGGCGGCTGGACAAATTACTTAATTGTAAAATGGTTTAGTCGCTTTGTAACTATTTGTGCAGAGGCTTTTGGTGACAAGGTTAAGCATTGGATTATTTTGAATGAACCATTTGGATTTACTGCATTGGGTTATATGCTGGGTAAACATGCACCGGGTAAAATGGGATTGGATAATTTTATCCCGGCCTTACACCATGCAGCGCTTGCACAGGCAGATGGCGGAAGAATTATCCGCAAACTGGTGCCACATGCACACATCGGGACTACATTTTCTTTTTCGCAGGTGATACCTTTTTCTGATAATAAACAAGATATTGCTGCTGCAAACAGAATTGACATTTTAATGAACAGGCTGTTTATTGAAGCGACACTGGGGAAGGGATACCCCGCAGATGATTCCTTTAAATTTTTAGAGAAGTTACACCTGCAAAGTAAATCCTGGAAGTACACGGAAAGACTAAAATTTGATTTTGATTTTATCGGGATCCAATATTATTTTCCTGTTGTGGTAAAGCACAACAATCTAATACCAATATTACAGGCATCCGAAGTAAAACCATCTAAACGAAAAGTTCCTTTTACGGCAATGGGGTGGGAGGTTAATGCAGAAAGTTTTTACAAAACCATTAAGCGAATTTGGTTGTATGGTGCCGTTAAAGAAATTATTATTACTGAGAATGGTTCTTTTTTTAAAGATGTATTAAAAAACGGTGTAGTGGATGATGCAGAAAGAATAAATTATTTTCAACAACATTTGCAGGCAGTATTGAAGGCAAAAAAAGACGGTGTAAATGTTAATGGCTATTTTGCCTGGACCCTGATGGATAATTTTGAATGGAGGGAAGGTTATCATGCAAAATTTGGGCTAGTGCATGTTGATACCAATACACAGCTGCGTACAATAAAAAATTCAGGCTACTGGTGGCGGGATTTTTTAAATAAATAATTTTACCAATCCTCCTTTTTATTTTGAAAGTGTGTTCTGTTTGTTGTTTCAAATTTTAACCAACTCAACTTTTATCATTTTCATCTGTAAAATCAGTAGCATTTATTTTAAGTTGAAGGCTGTATAAATAGAATTTTTAAACAATTATTTGAGTATGGATAGTGTAAAGATAGACGGCATAGAATATGATCTTAATGCAATAGAAAAAGATTGTTGGGTACGGATTTTAAATGGGTCGTTACAATATAAAAACCCGTTGCATAATCCGGTAGTAGCCAATGTTAATGTACATGGGGTAAATATGCGTACGGTAGTTTTACGGAAAGTAAATATTGAAAAAAGACAGCTTTATTTTCATACAGATATCCGAAGTGGCAAGTGGCAGGAACTAAAAAATAACAATAAGGTAAGCTGGTTGTTTTACCATCCTTCTGCTATGCTTCAAATAAGATTGAGTGGTACTGCAACCCTGCACCAGGATGACCTTTTTGCTGATGAAGCATGGGCTAATACACGTATGAGCGGAAGAAAAAATTATTTGGGCGATGAAGGACCATCTAGCTTGTCAGCATATCCTGCAAGTGGTTTGTCGCCTAAATTTGATAAGCAAGATCCAACTCCCGAAGAAAGCGAAGCCGGGCGAAAAAACTTTGCCATCATCAACACACAAATTCAATGGATGGAATGGCTGTGGCTCAACAGCGGCGGGCATCGCAGGGCTTCATTTAAATATACGGCTGACGGAAAGTTTATTGCAAATTGGTTAATTCCATAAAGTCAAATGGTAAGGCCTTTATTTTTCCAGTAGCCTTATTCCTGCTTTTTCAAAGCTAATTTTTCTTTGCTTGAATAAGTTACCTGTTGTCATTTTAAAGGTTTTCTTACTCATTCCAAAAAAATCATAAATATCTTCCGGATTGCTTTTGTCATGATAGGGGAGGTATCCATCATTTTCATTCAAAAGACGCAATACTTTTTCCGCTTCATCTTCCACACGCTGGTAGCCTTTTTTTCCGGCAACAACATCTATTCTAAAACGGTCAATTTTATCGATGCTTTCAGGATATATTTTTTTGATGAATCCTTTAAAAGCATCGCCAACTGAAATGCTGCGATAAATTTCGTTAAAATGCAGTACGCCTGTGTGCAGGTTATTGATGATACACAGATAACCGATATCGGTTCTTCTGAATGCAATTAAATCAACTTCATCCAGCTCTTTCACAGTAAGATTTTCATTACTTAAAAAGAGTCCGACTTTTTCTGTTGCAGCAAGCCTTCCGGTTTGTTCATCGAGGTAAATTTTAACCAGGTAATCCCCGTTAATCATCATGCCTGTAAGCTGTTTTGACGAAGGAACAAAAATATCTTTCATCAACCCATTATCTAAAAAAGCACCTTGGGGTGTTACGTTTACCGCTCTGAGTTTTACAATATCGCCTAAAATTCCTTTTGGACGTTGGGTAGTAGCAATCAGCCGGTCTTCGCCATCATGATAAACAAATACATCCAATTCATCTCCAACAGCAACCACCGTTGGTACAAAACGTTTGGGCAATAAAATACCTTCTGCACCATCGTCGAGGTACACACCAAAATCAACAATCCTTAATACTTTCAGTGAATTATATTCTCCAACTTTTATCATAAGCCCCTATCTCCGAAAGGAAGATTTCTTTTTATATTGTATTAATTAAATTCAGGAAATATAAAATTTTTGCAGAACCCCAAAGCTTAAAAAATCATCGTTAAGTAAGGGGAGAAAACAATCCCTCAACAAATTCCTTTTTATCAAATACCAATAGGTCAGTTGCTTTTTCACCCACGCCAATAAATTTCACCGGTATTTTAAACAGGTGAGCAATCGCTAATACAACGCCACCCTTTGCAGTTCCATCTAACTTAGTAATGGTTAATGCAGTAACTTCTGTAGTAGCAATAAATTGTTTGACCTGTTCCAATGCATTCTGCCCGGTGCTACCGTCCAGTACCAGCATTACTTCATGCGGAGCATTAGGTATTACTTTTTGTATTACTCTTTTTATTTTGGAGAGTTCCTCCATTAAATAGGCTTTATTATGAAGCCGACCAGCAGTATCAATGATAATTACATCTACATTTTTTGCAACTCCACTAATAATCGTATCATAGGCCACTGAAGCAGGATCGCTGCCCATTTCTTTTTTTACAATGGGCACGTTTGTTCTTTCGCTCCAGATAGTTAACTGTTCCACAGCAGCAGCCCTAAAAGTGTCAGCAGCGCCTAATAGTACTGATTTACCTGCCATTGAAAAGTTATGAGCCAGCTTACCAATGGTGGTTGTTTTTCCTACACCGTTAACACCTACAACAAGAATAATATGGGGCTTGTGTCCTGCCGGTAATTCATAGCTTTCATAACTATGATCCTCAGGAGCAGCAACCAGCATCTGTTCAATTTCATCTTTTAGAATGCTGTTTAATTCTGCCGCATTAAGGTATTTATCTTTAGCTACTCTTTTTTCTATTCTGTTAATTATTTCCACCGTCGTTTCAATACCTACATCAGCACTTACCAAGGCATCTTCGAGGTTATCCAACACCTCTTCATCGATGGTGCTTTTACCAGCAATTGCTTTGGTGATTTTACTAAAAAAACCTTCCCGGGTTTTTTGCAATCCCTGGTCCAGCGTTTCCTTTTGCTCCTTTTTTCCAAATAATTTATCAAAAAGTCCCATGCCCTGTCTCCTAAAGGAGAATAATTTATGTTTAAGAAATGAAGTTTGAATTTGCCTTAGCCCCCTTTTTTAAGAGTAGGGCAGAAAATAAAGAAAGCTGTCCCGAAATAAATCAGGACAGCTTGTATATAATTTTTTCATGTTGAAAAATTATTGAGCCAGATGCTCTTTAATTTTGTCTTTATGAACGATTGATTCTTTAAAAGTGTAAGCACCTGTTTTAGGGCTACGTACTGCACGTATTACTTTGCTCCAGTTTTTTGCTTCAGAAGCTGCTTTCTGGTCCTTGGTTTTAATCGCTGTTTTTGCTGCTTTTGCCATTGTATTAAATTGATAGATTTATAAGTTAATAAGTTGAAAGGTTTCCCGGCATCAAGTTGAAATTAACTTAACACGTTACCCTTTTAACCAAATTACTTGATTTCTTTATGAACAGTCACCTTCTTTAAGATGGGATTAAACTTTTTTAACTCCAACCTTTCTGGTGTATTCTTTTTATTTTTTTTGGTGATATAGCGGCTGGTGCCTGCTTTTCCACTTGCTTTATGCTCAGTGCATTCAAGTATCACCTGCACCCTGTTTCCTTTCTTTGCCATTGTTGTGTTTTTTTATTGTTACCACTCCCACACAGGAGTAATGGAAGTTGTATTAAATTTTTTCGCCAGCAGCTCTTAAATTTTTAACTACTGAAAACAATCCGTTTTTATTAATAGTACGGATCGCCTCTGATGAGACTTTAAGTGTTATCCACTTATCTTCTTCAGCTAAAAAATAGCGCTTTGTTTGAAGGTTTGGTAAAAACCTACGCTTAGTTTTAATGTTTGAATGGGAAACTTTATTGCCCGTTATTGGCTTCTTTCCTGTTACCTGACATACTCTGGCCATTGTTGTAATTTTTTGGACGGCGAAGGTAAGTAATCCTTTTTAATTTCTATCGTGTTAGGAGAGTTTTTTTTGAATTTTATACTCAATTTGTTTTTTATCATCTGTTTCAATGGCTAATTGAGCTGTTCCATACACTTTAATTTTTTGTCTGAAGTAGTATACACTGGCAGTTTGTAACAGAACTGCCAGTATAATTAGGCCGACCCCCCAATAAAACTGACTATTAAATAAATTATTCTCTTTAAAAATAATAAATGCCAATATGATTCCATAAACGGGCTCAAGATTATAAGCAAGGTTACAGGTAAAAGCTGATATCTTTTGCAAGGCATTTAGTTGCAGGTGAAAACAGTACACGGTACATACCCAGGCAAGCACCAGCAGTAAAATCCAATCGTTGGTAGTGGGTAGATAATAATCGGCAGGAAAATAATGAAGATACATAGGCAGTAAAAGGCAAGCTGCCAAAAGGCCGCCCGCCATTTCATACAAAGTTAATGTCGCAGGGGAGTGTTTTGTTAGCAACCTTTTGTTGAAAATGGGAAATAAAGAAACGCCAATCGCCGAAATAATTCCGAAAATAATGCCCGTTTTGTACTGCGGGTGAAAATCGAAAATGATATAAATTCCAAGGATAGCAATCCCTCCTAACAAAATTTCACGCAATGAAATTGTCTTTTTAAAGAACAAAGGATCCAACAACGCCGTAAAAAAGCCTGATGCTGAAAGACAGACGACGGCAACAGAAACATTGCCATATTTAACGCTGCCATAAAACATTATCCAATGAACCGCAACAATGAACCCAACGCAAAATATTTTTAAAGTTTCTTTGATTGATAGCAGAATTAATTGCTTTTTTAATTTCAGCAAAAAAGCCAGCGTTATTGCAGTAATCAATAGCCTGTAACCAACCAGCAAAATCTCATTTAGTCCTATTAATTTCCCCAAAATTGCCGTAAAACCGGCTAAAAAAACAGCGAGATGTAGTTGGTAAAAAGCTTTTCTCATTTACGCCAAAGTTAATTGTAATGAAATTGGACTTAACAAAACAAGAAACAGTTTTTTTATTTTTCCAAGATTTCTAAACAGCTGTACTTTTTATAAATGGCTGATTGTTAACTATTGAAAGATGGAAAAGAAAAAGTATTTAAAATTCATTTGTTTTTTATCTGTAAACTTATACCTTTGCCGCCCCAAATAGTTCTTTTTATCCATTTCAACGTAAAGTTTAATGGAAATGAATTGGGAGTTACGCTTATTGGCGTAACGTTATCACCAAAAAATATTTTAACATGGCAAAAGAAATCACCGCCTATGTCAAACTCCAATGCAAAGGAGGACAGGCAAACCCGGCGCCGCCAATCGGTCCGGCCCTTGGTAGTAAGGGTATCAACATTATGGAGTTCTGTAAGCAATTTAACGCCAGAACCCAGGATAAACCAGGGAAAATCCTTCCCGTTTTAATCACAGTTTACGCTGACAAATCATTTGAGTTTATAATTAAAACTCCTCCTGCCGCTGTACAGTTAATGGAAGCTGCCAACCTTAAAAGTGGTAGTAAAGAACCTAACCGTGTAAAAGTGGGTAAAGTAACCTGGGACCAGGTTGAAGCCATTGCAAAAGATAAAATGGCCGACTTGAATGCCTTTACTGAAAAAAGTGCGATGACGATGATTGCTGGTACTGCGAGAAGCATGGGGCTTACAGTAGAAGGTAAAGCACCTTGGGAAAATTAATTATATTATCAACTCAAAAAGTTTTTAGACAATGATCACTAAAAAAAGAAAGCTAGCCAACGCTAAGGTTGATAGTAACAAAGCTTATTCGTTAAAAGAAGCTTCCTCCTTGGTAAAAGAATTAAATACAACAAAATTTGACAGTTCTGTCGATTTGCATATAAAATTAGGCGTTGACCCCAAGAAAGCTGACCAGGCAATCCGTGGCACCGTTTCTTTACCACACGGCACCGGTAGAACCAAAAAAGTATTGGTGCTTTGTACACCTGATAAAGAAGAAGCTGCAAAAGCTGCCGGTGCTGACTTTGTTGGACTGGATGAATTTATTAAGAAAATAGAAGGTGGCTGGACGGATGTAGACGTTATTATCGCCACTCCAGCTGTAATGCCGAAGATTGGTAAACTGGGTAAAGTATTAGGACCTCGTAACCTGATGCCAAATCCAAAAACAGGAACGGTTACCAATGATGTAGCTGCAGCTGTTACCGAAGTAAAAGGCGGTAAAATAGCCTTTAAAGTAGATAAAGTTGGTATCATTCATGCCTCTGTAGGCCGTGTAAGTTTTAGTGCAGATAAAATTGAAGAAAATAGTCAGGAGCTGATTAATGCATTGGTAAGGCTGAAACCGTCTTCTTCAAAAGGTACTTACCTGAGAGGGGTTAGCATGGCCAGTACAATGAGCCCGGGTATATTAATTGACACAAAATCTGTTCAAAACTAATCATGAATTGCTGCCGCCTTAAAGCGGGAGATAAAAATATTTGTTATGACTAAACAAGAAAAAAACGAAGTAATAGAAGTGCTGAAAGGCAAATTTAGCCAGTACAGTAACTTTTATATAACTGATACGGAAAGCTTAACTGTTGCACAGGTAACTGATTTGCGCAGGCATTGCTTTACCAAGCAGGTAGAAATGAAGGTGGCTAAAAATACACTTATCAGAAAAGCATTGGAAAGCATTGATGCTGAAAAATACACGGGAGTGTATGATTCATTGCATAAAGTAACCGCATTATTATTTAGCGAAAATCCTAAAGAACCGGCTTTAATTTTAGCAGGTTTTAGGAAGGCTAGTAAAGGGGAAAAGCCCTCTTTGAAAGCTGCATTCATCAATGGTGATGTATTCGTAGGCGACAACCAATTGACTGCTCTTACAAAAATTAAAACCAAGCATGAATTGATTGGTGAAATCATTGGTTTACTTAACTCTCCAATACAGCGTGTTTTGGGAGCTTTGCAAAACAAGGATGCGGCTAAAGCTGAAAATGTTGTAGCGGAAGTAGCACCGGTTGCTGAACCAGTTGAAGTTGTTGCACCAGTTGCAGAAGCGGTAACTCCGGTAACTGAAACGCTTGTTGCAGAAACACCAGCTGCAACGGAAGCACCTGCAGCAGAAGCAAAACCAGAAGCTTAATGCACCATCCCTTTATCGGGAGATAAAGAATTTTATATTAAAAACGCTTAATCAGTTGTCTCACTAATTAAGAGTTGTTCAATAACAAGGGACAAAAACAATTTTTTTAAACCATCCGGCGGATCCGTTAAGAACGGACGTGAAGTCGGAAAAAATGCAAACATTATGGCAGACGTAAAAGTTTTAGCTGAAAGTTTAGTAAACTTAACAGTAAAAGAAGTACAGGAATTAGCTGATTTTTTGAAATCAGAATACGGTATTGAACCAGCTGCAGCTGCAGTTGTGGTAAGTGCAGATGGTGGTGGCGGTGCTGCTGCTGTTGAAGAACAAACTTCTTTCAACGTAATTTTAAAAGCAGCTGGTCCTAACAAATTAGCAGTTGTAAAAATCGTTAAAGAATTAACAGGTTTGGGCTTAAAAGAAGCTAAAGATCTTGTTGATGGTGCACCAAAACCAGTTAAAGAAGGCGTAGACAAAGCAACTGCAGAAGAATTAAAAACTAAATTAGCTGATGCTGGTGCTGACGTTGAAATAGCTTAATAATTTCCTATTAAAAATAGCTTTAAAAGGCCGGGGAGAAATCTCTGGCTTTTTTAGTACAATCAATACAACCCAGTAGATCAATAAAGATTATATGGATAAATCTATCCCCTTTGCAATGTGTGCTTTTAATGCACTAAAAAGTTTTAATAATAGAAAAAGCCAGGGAATACCCGGCTTATAAAATCTGTTATTGAAGCTCTTTATTTCTTGATAATTGTTTGTGTAGCTATTTCGTTGTTGTGGCCTCTAACTCTAATGGCATAAATACCTGCTGAAAGCAATTGATTAATTTCTGTAGTGATTGTTTGGGTAGAAGCTGAAAAAACTGTTTGCCCCACTGTATTAATTATTTGATAGGTTGCTGGTAATAGTTGTTGAGGAATGGTTAATTTAAATTTGTTTTCGACCGGGTTAGGGTATGCAATAACACTAAAATCAGTTTGGTTATTTATTACGGAAATCGATGAGTAGAATATTTGGCCAGCAGCTTCTTTTACTTTTAATCTGTAATAAACGCTACTTTTTTTTATATACTCGTCTGTAAAATTATATTGATTATTGAGTTGTTGTTTG
>JANPNY010000044.1:0-4674 GCA_031427745.1 Chitinophagaceae bacterium
CTTGCCCGGTTTATCACAAACTGCAACGCCTGAAAAAGGTAGTGCAGGTAAAAATGCAGGTCATGGTTGTGGACATCATTTGTTTGGCGTGGGATCGGTTGCAGCAGGTGTTGAAATAAAAAAGTTACTGGAAGAAAAAAAGCTGACTGGTACCATTAAAGTGTTTGGTTGCCCTGCAGAAGAGGGTGGGAGCGGTAAAGTTTACATGGTAAGAGCTGGCTTATTCAATGACGTGGATGTTGCTATTCATTGGCATCCGGGAAATGAAAATAACGTTACCATGGTGAGTGCCCTTGCCAATGTATCAGCTAAATTTCGCTTTCATGGAGTTTCTTCGCATGCCTCGGATGCACCGGATCGTGGACGCTCTGCTTTGGATGCTGTAGAGGCGATGGATAATATGGTGAACATGATGAGGGAGCATATTCCGCAGGAAACAAGGATTCATTATGTAATTACCAATGGGGGAAAAGCTCCCAATGTGGTGCCCGATTTTGCTGAAGTATATTATTATGTGCGGCATCCAAAAAGAGAACAGGCTCAAAGCATTTTTAAACGGGTGGTGGTGAATGCAGCCAACGGTGCCGCATTAGGTACCGATACAAAGGTTGATTATGAAATTATAGGTGGCACACACGATTTGCTGATTAACAGAACACTGGCAATTGCCATGCAGAAAAATCTGGAAAAAACAGGAGGAGTAACTTATACTGCTGCAGAAATGGAATTTGGTAAAAAGATACAATCAAGTTTTACCGATACAGCACCAGCATTAACTGCTGCGGCAACAATAAAACCATTAAAGTTGGATGCCATTTCAGGCGGCGGAAGTACCGATATGGGCGACGTAAGCTACATGGTGCCAACAGTTGGTTTAGATGCGGCCACCTGGGTGCCCGGAACGCCAGCGCATAGCTGGCAGGCAGTTGCATGCGGTGGCACCGAGATAGGCACCAAGGGTATGATGGTGGCTGCAAAAACGATGGCTTTAACTGCCATTGATTTATACCTGCATCCGGAGCTGATTCAACAGGCAACAACGGAATTTAAACAGGCAAAAGGCACTTATCAATATAAGGCACTGCTGGGTGATAGGCAACCTGCATTGAATTACAGGGATTGATTTAATTGTAAATCATTTTACATACAGCCTGCTTAGGTATTCATCCTGTGTCAGCTTTTTATTTACAATCATTTTTTTGCCTATGCAACAACAGCCAGGCGTTGCAACGGGTAGGAACCGGACGAAGTAAGGCGCCTGATGAATTTAACCAATGAATCTACCTTTTTATTTCATTCTTCACCCGCTTTACAACGGCATCACCAAATACACAAATACCAGAATTAAAGATTATCAACGCAACCTGCCATACCAAAACCAGGCCTGGTGATTGGCTTTATTGATGCCTGCATCTATTGCCATTGATAATCCTGCACCTATTAGTACAAAGCCGACAGGAGCCTGCCAAAGCCAATTTTTAATTTTTATTTTCATCTTTCTAAAATACAATCATTTACTGTAATAAAAGGTTTATGAGCCTTTGGCTATTTGTTGAAATTTTTACGAAAGTTTAGGCCTGACGGGTATTGGTACTAGCTACAATAGTGACAGATTCAGACAACTGCGAGGCTTTATTTTAGTTGAGGTAATGCAAATGCAACATAACTATCGCCGGATAGTGTATTTAATTTTCCGCCGCCGCAGGCAATTACTATAAACTGGCGGCCATTTATTTGATAGATAGATGGTGTAGCAAAGCCACTGGCAGGAAGGGTGGTTTCCCACAATAACTCACCGGTACGTTTGTTAAATGCCCTGAATTTACTATCGCTGGTGGCAGCTATAAACAGCAGCCCACCGGCAGTTACAGCAGGACCGCCATAATTTTCTGTTCCCGTAATAATGCCTTTATCTTTAAATGCTTTGTGTTGCCCCAGGGGGATTTTCCAATCTATTTTTCCGGTACTGAGATTAATGGCATTTAATGTGCCCCATGGTGGACGAATGGCCGGTATTCCGTTGCTGGTTAAAAATTTATTGTAGCCTGTGCCTGTATAAGGCAGATTTAAAAAACTATCTAGCACAATGGGCAATGTAAACTTATTTGCTGCTGTTCTTTTATCTTCTAAAATAAAAGATGCAATGGCATCTCTTTCTTCTTTTAAAAGTTGTGTAAAGGCTGGCATCATCCGTCTGCCGCTTTGTAATAAAGTATCGAGTTGTAAGCTGTTGTATTTGTCTTTTGCACGAACGATGCCTGGGTAATTACCACTGCCTTCTCTTTCGGGTCCATGACAAGAAAGGCAGTTGGCCGTGTACAAACGTTGCCCCGCCGTAAACCAATTCTCCTTAATTTTTGTTGGAGGCGGCACATCTTTCATAGTTAAAATCCAGGGCATTTCATTGGCATTTACAAACAACAAATTGGTTGCCGGGTCAAATGCAGGACCGCCCCATTCAGCACCACCATCATAACCAGGAAAAATGACCGTTCCCTTTTTTGAAGGAGGCATAAACATATGCCCGTTGTTTAGTGTTGCCAGTTGTTTTTTTATTTTAAGTTGCGCTGTGTCACTTGCCAGGATATTGATATCCGCTTCGGTGAAAACCTGTCGCACAAAGGGTTCTGGTAAGGTTGGCCTTGGTTGCGTAGGAGAAAGTTTTTCACCTATTAAATCTGTTTCGGTAGAAACTTTTTCTTCAACAATCGGAAAAATTGGTTTGCCATTGCTGCGTTCAAATAAATAGATATAGCCTGTTTTTGTTGGTTGCGCAACAGCTTCAATTTTTTTTCCATCCCTTGTTATGGTGACAAGTGCTGGCGGTACGGGAAGGTCTTTATCCCACACATCATGATGTATTTGTTGAAAATGCCAGATCTTTTTTCCGGTGGCTGCATCCAGTGCCAGCAGGCAATCTGCAAAAAGATTATTGCCCTTTCTCAAGCCACCATAAAAATCGTAGGAAGCTGATCCGGTGGGTACAAACAGCATCCCTTTTTTTTCATCCAATGTAAAGCCGCTCCAGCAGTTGGCGCCGCCAATGTGTTTCCATGCGTTGGGGTCGTCCCATGTTTCATAACCATCTTCGCCGGGTTGCGGTATGGTATGAAAAATCCATTCCTGTTTGCCCGTATAAACATTGTATGCCCGAATGTGCCCCGGCGCTGCATTGGCACCCTCATCTACCCTCGATCCAACTATAATCAAATCTTTATAAATGATGCCCGGTGATGTATTGGTGATGTATAGATTAGACACATCTCTTCCCAAACCATTGTGTAAATCAATTTTGCCTTTATTGCCAAATGATTCAATTGGCCTTCCGGTAACAGCATCTACTGCATTTAAGAAAGAGCCTGCTGTAAAAAAAAGACGTTTGTCTTTGCCTTTTTCCCAAAAACAAATACCACGAATATTGCTCATGATAAAAAATCCTGAATTGCCTCCTGCATTGTCCAGCGGATTGTACATCCATTTTTCTTTGCCGGTAGCTGCATCTACTGCAAATAATTTTTGCGTAGGAGTAGTGCCGTACAAAACCCCGTTTACAATAATGGGGTTGCATTGTATTTGTGAATGATGTGCTGTATCTGCATCACCTGTATGAAAGGTCCATGCAACGGTTAATTGCTGCACATTGCTGGTATCAATTTGTGTTAACGCACTAAAGCGGGTGCCCTCTTTGGTGCCGCCATAAACTGACCAGCCGTTGTAGGCATCTGGTGTGGGTAGGCTGTTATTGCAACGGCATAGAATCAGCAACAGGCTGATCAATAAAAGGGAGGTTAATTTCATATTATCGGCTGTAGGTTTTTAGGTTTCAGATCCTGGGTATTATAATTTCATCGATAAATATTGACGCTTTTAGTTTTGTCAATTTACTTGAATGGAATTGTATTTTAGAAACTCATTTTTACAATTGTCTTTTTGGAAATGTACAACTCGTTTTAAATTGTTTGCAAACCCCTATTATCAAAATTTGCCAAACGTAGTGGAATTAGAGTTTTAAAAGATGTTAAACTATTTTCAACCATCTTCAACCACTTTCAACTACAATCAACCATCTTCAACAATCTTTCTACTTCTTGGCCCAGTAATCAATTACCAGTACTTTGTCCAGTATGGGTTGCAGTGTTGCGCCAAAGGCTACGTGAGCAGGGTGTGGCAGATAAATAGCTCGGTCTTTTTCAGATACAAAACCCAGCGTAAAGCAGTGTGTAAATCCCTGGTTAAGTTCCTCGGGGCTGTTATTGATACCCCATTCAAACGATTTTATTTGCTTAATTTTTGAAGGTAGGGCCCTAAATGCGTCTTCTACCTTTTTGATATCGGCAATACTGCTACTGTCTTTAAATTTAAATAAAACTACATGGCGTAATAACCTGCCCGATGATTTTTTTTGTGCCTGCGCATGCGCAAAAGTTGTAATGGTTAATAACATTATCAATAAGTAAAATACTTTTTTCATGTGTTTAATTTTTTAGCAAGATAGTAAAACTTACCATGCTGTTGGTAGGTGAATTAAAAGCAATAGATAGGTTTGGTGAAAGATAAAAATAGTTATCTGCAACAAGTTGATTTGATGCAAGTAATAGTCAAATTCCTCAAAGTTAAAATAAGGGCTACTTTAACCTTTTGTAAGTTCAACTAATAAGTGCGACACATAGGTTT
>JANPNY010000045.1:0-3550 GCA_031427745.1 Chitinophagaceae bacterium
AAATTCCCAACAAGGTTGGCAGGCAATATACTACCCATAAAGATGGACAAAGTGGTATGAAGATAGCCGTTTACCAGGGCGAACGGGATATGGTAAAAGACAACCGGAAACTGGCCGAATTTAATTTAAGCAATATACCCGCTATGCCGGCTGGCCTTGCAAAAGTAGAAGTTGGTTTTTTGATTAATGCTGATGGGATATTGGTTGTAAGAGCTAAAGAATTACGGAGTGGTGTAGAACAAAGTATTGAAGTAAAATCGCAGTTTGGGCTTACGGATGATATGCTGGAAAAAATGCTGATGGATTCTATTACCCATGCAAAGGACGATATTGCAACTCGTGCATTGGTGGAAGCAAGAACAGAAGGCGAACAGTTGCTGGAAACCACAGAAAGATTTATACAGAAGAATATTGACCGTCTTACAAAAGAAGAAATGAATGCATCTGCCGCTGCTATGCAGGCCTTGCAACTGGCGCTCACCATGGATGATAAAGATTTGATCCATTCAAAATTGGAAGCGCTGAATGATATATCAAGACCTTACGCTGAAAGAATAATGGACATGGCAATTGCTGTTGCTATGAAGGGGAAGACGGTTTAAAGGCACCTGCGATCAGCCAAATACAACATGCCAGTAAACTGAAAACACTCAACAGCATCCCGTACTTAATTAGGTTAGGTTCAAATGTAATGTTGAGATTGTTTTCTCCCTTTACAATGGGCACGCTCATAAAGTTGATGCCATACGGATTCAATTCTTTTTTATCGCTGCCATTGGAATAATACCAGTGCGGATAAAAATTTTGTTGCAAAATTAGATTTGTGGCTGTATTGCTCAACACTTTCAACTGCAGTTGCTGTGGAGAAAATGAGAGTAATTGTATGGTTGCTGCGGCACTATCTTCGATATATATAAAGGCTTTGTCCAAATGATTTTCTTTCCCGGTGATGGCATCTTCATCAAAATAGGCCCGCATGTTTTTTAGTATGATGGGGTAGGGTACTTCCCGTGCTGTTCCAATCTGTTTGTTGTACATGCTCCAGTCTCCAATCATGCTGTTTTCATCCGGGCTACTGGTAATATTATTTTTTAACGGCGACAGAACGGGTAATGGAATTCCCTTTGGACTTTTGTTCAACATAGATTGCACCTGGGCCACAGAAGCCTTGCCTACACCGGTAAATGGGATATTCACCAGGGAGGCTATGATCATATCTGCTATCAATATATTTTTAAGCAACTGCCATTTATTAAAGCGAAGGCACCATTTTATTCCCCACAATATTAGTAGTTGAATAATGCCCTGCATCCAAAGTGTATCATAGAAACTAATGGCATCAATCAGTGCTTTTAATTTTAAGGAAAAGCCATTTAGCAGAGTGATGCTTTCAAGTTTGTAAACAAAACTTGCTTTACCACTGAAAGCATTGTAAAGGCCAAAAATAATTCCGGCAATAACGGCTATCTCTATGGCATAATAAATCCATAGCAGCGCCCCTGAAAAACTTTTTTTCTGTTGAATGTATTTGTCCAACTCAATACAAGCTGCCAATATGAAACAAAAAATAGCAAAAATCCTAAACTCACCATTCAATCTTACATAACCAATAAATGGTACGAATTGATAGGCCAGCGTTTTAAAAAAACCACCGGTAGCCAACAATAAAAAAAGAAAACCCACCAACAATAAAAATCTCTGCAGGCCTGTTTTTTTATTTACAAGGCTTAATAAAAAAAATAGCAATAGGCTAACGCTGAAGTAACAATTCCTTACAGCAATATCGGTGTTAAACCATAATTCGTTTTTTGCAGTAGCAAAGGGAAACAATACACTTATCCAGCTTTTAATATTGGTTGGGTGTAGCAGCGAATCGCTGAGACTTATCTTTTCCCCTCTTAAAAACTGTGGCATTAAATCCAGGTAACCGCTTATCATACCTGCACCTAATAACAAAAAGAGGGCTATTAAAAATGAATGTGAAACGGACAATGATTTTAACCTGGTTGCAATGGTGGAGTTACCGTGATTAGAAAAAAAATGATACAACAGGTAGGCCACAAAAAAATATCCTGTGCAGATGATGATGCCCGGGTGTGCTGATGCAACCAGCATGTATAAAAGCACAGCAGCTTTAACCACATTTCTGCCACAAAATTTCTGCAGTAACAACTGGTAACTCCAAAAGCACCAGGGTAAAAAGGCAGCGCCACTAAGCCAGTTGAAATGCTGCAAATGTCCCACCATATAACCGCAACACATATAAGCCACGGCACCCATTATTATCACCGCTGTATTTAGTTGCCAGCTACTCATTAACCGGAACATACCAACCCCTGCTAATACGATGTAGAAAAGTGTTTCCAGGGTGAAGGTGTAAGCGTTGTAACCCACAGTGGAAGCTATTATCCAGGTTATCGGGCTCCAATAGCCGCCACTCATATCTCCATATTGGGGAAACCCAAAATTGATATACGGATTCCACAAAGGCAGAAAGCCGGCATGAATACTTTCACTCATAAAAAACTTGGGAGGAAAATAACCGGTAAACGCATCATTTTTTAAGAAAAACAAAAAAGAGGAAACAGGCAAAAATGCAATGAATACAATGGCAGTTAAAAATAAAATAGTTTTTAAAGAAAGCCTTTCCGATTTTGTGTACCATTGCATTGGATAAAAATAAGGTTTTCTAAAAAAAATGAGCAAAAGAACTTTTGATGATTTTGATGGCTTTGCTGATGAATACCGGGTTATTCATACACAAAATATTAAGCTTTCAGGAGCCGACAGTTATTATTTTGCTGAAATGAAAGTTCGCTTTTTGCAATCAATGGAAACGGATAGACCGTTGCGGGTGCTTGATGTTGGCTGCGGCGATGGTACAACAGAATATTTTATGCAACAGTACTTCCCTCAATGGCAAACTGATGGAATTGATATCTCTGCAAAAAGTATTGAAGTGGCTAAACAAAGAAAATTAACCAGTGCAAATTTTGCAGTTTATGATGGTTGCAACTTTCCTTTTGCGGATGAACATTTTGATCTTGTATTTATTGCCGGTGTATTGCATCATGTTGATTTTGCCTTACACCAGGCACTGATAAAGGAAATTAACCGGACTTTAAAAAACGGGGGGAGTTTGGTTTTATTCGAACACAATCCACTTAATCCGCTTACGAGGTACCTCGTAAAAACCTGCGTATTCGATTTGAAGGCAAAGCTATTACAGCATTACTATACAAGTAATTTACTCAATCAAAACAGCCTGTTGGTTAAGGAGAAAAAGTTCATCATTTTCTTTCCAAGAAAAGGTTTGTTGTCTAAACTGATTTTTCTCGAAAAATATTTACACTGGTTGCCGCTGGGTGGTCAGTATTTTATATGGGCCAAAAAACAGGCATCAATCCATATTTAATTTTTTATTCACCAGGTACAGCGGCCTTGCTTTTGTTTCAGTAAATAAACTGGCGATATATTCTCCTAACAATCCGATGGCCAATAATTGTGTGCCACCTAAAAACATTACAGCAATAATTAAAGAAGCCCACCC
>JANPNY010000046.1:0-2611 GCA_031427745.1 Chitinophagaceae bacterium
TAGAATTGGGTACGGCCGATGACGACGAATTAATCGTAGTGAATGGCCAGACCATCGAAGAAGATACCTGGGGGGAGGTCTGTGGGTCCGAGGGCACGACCGAAATGCTGAAGAAACAGAACGAGGCGCAGGATTACATCGACGCTTTTGATACCACGCCCTACTGGCAAGAGCCGATGGACCCGCGCGCCTACGGTCCGTTCTTCGTGGTGGGTGGCATGTTCACCGCGGGCCTAGCCGATGCAGCCAAATATCCTGAAAGGGGTTGGTTCATGGGGTAAGCGCCCAAGGTTCCATGGCAACCGCTCCCAGCGCATACCAGACCCTGAAGCTCCACCCAAAATCATGAAAGTGGTTGAAGGTTTAAGGTGGTTGAATCTTTTTTACCGTTGAATATGGTTGAAAGATAGTTTAAAGTTGAAGGGTTAAGGAGGTTGAAGGATTAATATTGATCTAATGGGAACAAATTAATTTTTAAAATTGAGTGCGCCATATTAAACAACATTCAACCAAATTAAACTATCATTCAACCCTTTTATACAACATTCAACTCTTTCAACTTCCTACTACCCCAAATCAATATCTGTATTATCGCCGATATTGAGCGATCGGGTTTCACCTTTAATACCGGTATCGCTACCTATCAGGGAATCGTCCAATACCACATCGTACAATTTAGAATAAGAGCCGATGATAGATTCTTTAACGATGGTATAGTTAAGAATGGTGTGTTCACCAATAGAAACATTGGGGCCAATAACGGAGTTACGGATATCACAACCTTCACCAATACTTACCGGTGGAATGATGATGGTATTTTCGAAATTTTCAATTCCTACCACTTTACCACCAAATTTTTTTAACAAAGTAGCATTCGATTCCAACAGGGTTTCTTTTTTGCCACAGTCAAACCAATTCTGCACTTTAAAAAATTTAAACTGGGCACCCCGATGTATCATGCATTCCAATGCATCGGTAAGACTAAACTCTTCCAACGTTCTATCGCCTTTTTCAATAATTTTTTTTATACAGGAAAATAACAAAGAGGTTTCTTTAATCTTATAGATTCCTACCAGCGCCAGGTTGCTTTTGGGTATGGCTGGCTTTTCTACAACCCTTGTTATTACTCCTTTTTCATCAATTTCTGCTACTCCAAAATTACGTGGGTCATCCACTTTTTTTACCCCGAGCATAGAAAAGGGCGACTCAATAACTTCTTTTACATTGTACTCAGCAATAGTATCTCCCAGCACAATAAAAACCTCTTCATCACTACCTATAATTTCTTTTGCAAGATCAACAGCGTAAGCGGTTCCGTTTCTTTCATTCTGATAAATAAAATGGCAATTTAGCTGGGGATATTTAGCCTTTATATAATCCTGAATTTTATCGCCGAGGTATCCGAGTATAAAAATAAAATCATTGATTCCGGCTTCATGAAGCTGATCTACAATGATACTTAAAACGGTTTTACCTGCTAAAGGAATAAGTGCCTTGGGCTGTGTGTAAGTATGTGGTCGCAACTTGGTGCCTGCACCTGCTACTGGAATAATTGCCTTCATGTTACTTTGGTTATCCGTTGGTAAGCGGATATTTAATTTACAATAGTCTGCTGGTTTTTTAACGGAGTGTGAATGTAGTGATTTTTGTATAAAAGATACATGGTATAATGTGGCACAAAAACCCTTTAGTTCGTTTTGTGTAAGATATTACAGGAGTAAATACCGGCTGATCATTTGATGAAAACAAGTTTAAATTATTTCCACCTCATTGCACATCCTTTAAACAACAATTAACCACCTTAAACAACATTCAACAACCTTAAACAATTCAAACTTCCAACAATAACATTCAACAACATTCAACAATTCAAACTTTCAACAACAACTTTCAACTCCTTCTCCACATATTGTACATAACTAATGAGTGGTTTGTATATTTGCAGCCTTAAATAAAACACATGCAAAGAGATACATTGGTTTTTGATATTATCAATAAAGAACTGGCCCGCCAGCGTCATGGTATTGAACTAATTGCTTCGGAAAATTTTACTTCTTTACAGGTAATGCAGGCCTGCGGTTCTGTTATGACCAACAAGTATGCAGAGGGCTATCCCGGCAGGCGTTATTATGCCGGTTGTGAGATGGTGGACCAAACCGAGCAATTAGCCATTGACAGAATCAAACAAATTTTTAACTGCGATTACGCCAATGTGCAACCCCATAGCGGCGCACAGGCAAATGCTGCTGTAACCTTAGCCATCCTTCAGCCCGGTGATAAAATTTTAGGATTAGACCTTAGCATGGGTGGCCACTTAACGCATGGCAGCCCGGTTAATTATTCAGGCAAATTATACGAAGCACATTTTTATGGTGTGGTAAAAGAAACCGGCTTAGTAGATTACGAAACGCTCGAACAAAAAGCGAGAGAATTTAAACCAAAATTAATTTTTTGCGGTGCCAGTGCCTACAGCCGTGACTGGGATTATGCAAGAATAAGAAAAGTTGCTGATGAAGTAGGCGCATTTGTGCAATGCGATATGGCACATCCTGCAGGGTTAATTGCAAAAGGCTTGTTGAATTCACCTTTTGAGCATTGCCATTTTGTAACG
>JANPNY010000047.1:0-15324 GCA_031427745.1 Chitinophagaceae bacterium
CTTCTCAGGGCCCTGTCCCAGATTAAAAGATCCCTCGGCGTGGTATAAATATTTTTGACGCCATACACCGCATCTAAAAAGTTAAATGATATCAACCAGTTTCTCCAGTCATAACTGGGAATTACGGATGCTTTTTGTGTGGTATCGAATACAAACGTATGCTGCATACCCAATGGCACAAAAAATGTTTTTGCCAGGTAAGCAGCATATTTTTGACCCGTAACTTTTTCGATAAGCAGGGCCAGCAGTGCATAGTTGGTGTTACAGTAAGTAAAATGAGTATTGGGCGATGAAATATTGGTAAGGTCTGCTTTGCGGTTTACCATCCAGCTTAATATATCCTCATTTTTAACAAACTTCGATTTATCCCAGCCCAGTTGCTCCATAAAATATACATAATTAGGTAAGCCACTTCTATGGTTCAGCAGCGTTCTCACCGTTACGCCGGGATAATTAAATGAAGGGAAATATTTACTGAGTTCATCATCAATTTGTAGCTTTCCATCTTGCCATAGCTTTAAAACTGTCATGGCCGTAAAAGTTTTTGAAACGGAAGCGATATGAAAAGCCGTAGTCTCAGTAACTGTATCTTTTCCGGATAAATGGCCTGTACCCCTGTAAGCTTCAAAAACAATGTTACCATTTTTTGCTGCAATAATACCACCGTTAAATCCGCTTCGGACTAATGCAGAATCATACCACTTTTTACATCCTTCGTAATAATATTGTTGGGTAGCTGCAGAAAGCGGCACGGGAGCTACTAGCAAAATTGAATCAGAAGAAATAATAGAACCAGCCTGCTTTTTTGAGCCTCCTGCTCCGCAGGAATTTAGCAATAAAGTAGATAAAACTGTCACCAAAATAACCAATGAACAAAGCTTAATGCGATCTGTTAATAGAATACTTTTTTGCTGCAACATAAGTGAGTACAATGTATATGAATATATTTGCGCAAAATAAAGTGTAATTAAGATGCCTGACAAAAATAAAACGAGTTATCCCAAAGAGAAGATTAATATCCTTTTTTTAGAAAACATCAGCGATGTGGCAGTTAAGTACTTTACAGCCGCAGGTTACAGCAATGTAAAAAAAATTGGAGGTGCCCTAAGTGAGGAACAGTTGATGAAAGAGATTAAGGATGTACATCTTTTAGGCATCAGAAGCAAGACACAGGTAACCGCAAAAGTATTGGCTGCAGCAGAAAAACTTCAGGCCATTGGATGTTTTTGTATTGGTGTAAACCAGGTAGATTTAAAAACTGCCACTAAAAAAGGTATTGCAGTATTTAACGCACCTTACAGTAACACAAGAAGTGTAGCGGAGCTGGTAATTGGGGCATCCATTATGTTGATTAGGAAAATAATTGATAAAAATAATGCAGCACATAAAGGCATTTGGCTAAAGGAAGCTAAAGGAAGTTTTGAATTACGTGGTAAAACATTGGGCATAATAGGCTATGGCAATATAGGCAGTCAACTGAGTGTATTGGCAGAAAGCCTGGGGATGAAAGTATTATTTTACGATGCGGAAACCAAGCTCCCACTGGGAAATGCCATTGCTAAGAAAACGCTGAAAGAACTGGTAGCGCAGGCTGATATTGTATCCTTGCATGTGCCGGAGCTGCCTTCTACCAAATACCTGATTAATAAAGCCCTCCTAAAGTTTTTTAAACAGGGAAGCATTCTTATAAATTACGCCCGGGGAGAAGTGGTTGATTTGGATGCACTGGCTAAATGTATTACTGATGGACAAATAGGAGGTGCTGCAATTGATGTATTCCCAATTGAACCAGAAAAAAATGGTGATCAATTTTCATCGCCTTTACAAGGATTGAATAATGTATTGTTGACCCCACATATTGGTGGCAGTACCGAAGAGGCACAACAAAATATTGGCGATGATGTAAGCAATAAACTATTTAACTACCTGGAAAAAGGTGAAAGCTATGGCTCACACACCATACCGGTATTAAACCTTCCACCACAGGAAGGAACGCATCGCATTCTGCATATTCATAACAACGTACCAGGCGTACTCAGTGAAATCAATACTCAACTGTCTAAACACAAAATAAATATCCTTGGCCAGTACCTAAAAACCAACGATTCTATTGGATATGTTGTACTGGATGTCAATAAAAATTTAAGCAAAAATGCAGCCGAATTACTTAGAAAAGTAAAAGGCACTATCAAAGTAAGGATGCTGTATTAATCTACTTTCGGCCCGGAGCTCTTTTTCGCCGTTAATTGTACATAAGCAATAATTATTATCCCTGCTATTATCAGTGAAAAAGAAATTATTTCGGCCTGACTAAGCTGCATACCTAAAAAATGAACCTGGTTGTTCACCCGTATCTTTTCAACGAAAAATCTTTCAAGTCCATTCAATATTAAATAAATGCCCGTAATGGTTCCTGCAGTTTTAATCCTTTTTCTTACCGACCAAAGGGAGAAAAATAACAACAGGTTAAGTACAGTTTCGTAAAAGGGAGTTGGAAAAACCGGTACAGGTAAAGCCCTGTTGTGATCATCCTGCAAAGAGGCAATCACGATGCCGTCATTATTTACATTTTGAGGATAACTATAAGCAACCATCCAGGTAGGTAAAAAAGCCGGTGCCTTCAAATGCCTTGAAGGCACTTTATCGAGACTACTGCTTTTTCTATCCGTTACCACCAGCATTTGCGCAGCACCCGGGTCAACAACAGCACCCTGTAAAAAATAAGTTGAGTATTTGGAGAGCTGAGCCTGGTATTCTGCCGTAGTGACTTCTACAGCCTTGCCATCGGGGCCGGTTATATAGGCATTGTTGTATATACCCCAATCGCCATCTCCTGCCACCTGGCAGCCAATTCTGCCAACAGCATAGGCCAGTAACATAGCGGGAGCAATAGCATCTACCAAGTGTATTACACGAATATTTTTGCTGATAGCATACACGATTAAAGCGATGGCAGCTACAATTAGTCCGCCATAAAATGTTAACCCGCCGGCGGAAAAAATCCGCTCAATAGGATGTTGAATAAAATCATCCCAATTTTCAAAATTATCAAACAGCTTGGCACCAATAATACCAAACACCAGCGAAATAATAACGATGTCCCCCACCCTGTCATGAGGCCAAATCCTCACTGCCCTTTGCTCGGGCACTTTAAGTTGTTGCTTTTTTTTCTCCCACCACTTTAAACCTGCAAGCAGCAAGCCGAGGGCTAAGCCGGCCGCAAGGTTGCCTTCTGCAGAAAAAATATAAGCAGGTGGCGTAACTGAATCCGGCTTATTAAAAAGTAAACCCGCCAACTTATACCCAAAAATAAACCCGGTTAAAAAGTTGAAGAAGATATCCCAAACAGATGCTGGCTTACCAACTGTAATAAACTCTTCCCTGGGAAACAATAATCCGAGTTTTTCCTTTCGCTTTAATTCGCTTGAAATAGCAATGGCAGAAACAATAAAACCCATTGCAACCATTAAACCGAAAGTATTTAAAAAACTAAGTGGTTTCCATTCAACGCCAAACCAGTCTTTAAACACATAATATAAGTTGGGATACATAGTACTAGTGAAAGGTTAAAAAATATATGCTTTGCAAGGTATCCATTATGTTTTAATTATACCAACAGTATATTGATTGCAGATATAACGCAATAATACAAAGAATAAACACAGCGGCTGTGTTAAGTTAAATTAAAACGCCGGGGTAAAACATAAACCGATAAAAAAAGCCCTGTAACGTTTAATTACAGGACTCTTTTAATTTTTTTAAAAAATTAATTGCAGTACTGATCAAATGCACCAATAAGATTTTCAGCAATCATTTGCGCACTACGACCTTCTATATTGTGCCTTTCAATAAAATGCACTAACTCACCATTTTTAAACAATGCAATGGAGGGAGATGAAGGAGGATAAGGCAACAAATGCTCCCTGATTTTTTTTACTGCATCCACATCAAATCCTGCGAAGCTGGTGGCTAAATGATCGGGTTTTTTTTCACTGTTTTGTACTGCCATTAATACACCTGGCCTTGCAGTACCTGCGCTACAGCCACAAACTGAATTAATAACTACCAGGGTAGTTCCCTCACTTGTGATGGCAGACTCAACTGCTGAAGAGGTTAACATCTCGGCAAAACCGTTTTCTGTTAATTCTTCTTTCATTGGAATTACTATTTCTGCTGGATACATATATTTTACATTTTTTGAGCCACAAAAGTACAGACAAGCTTTTAAAAAAATGGAAGCAAATACCAATCTGCAAAAAAATATCACATTTCACAAATGCCGCCTATTGCTTAAAAAAGAGGGATAAAAGCAACGCTGTATTAATCAAAATTTATTTTCAATATTATCAAATAATGCCATTTTGTCGCTAAATACAAGCTAAAAGAGCCATTGTGTCTTTAATATTGATAGAAAAAGACTTTTTTACTGCTGATAAACGACTGGAACAGGTTTTGAATCATCAATCTCAAATATTACTAAACAACAAAAAATTATAATTATGACACTCGTAAAAGTTAACAACCCAGTTGCAAGAAGTTTTGATGGTTTGATGAACCAGTTTTTAAATGATCTCCCATCTGCCACCGGCAAAACCACCAGGGAAGAATTTTTAGGTTTTCCCCCGGTAAATATTGATGAGAAACCAAACAGTTACCTGCTGCAGTTAGCAGTTCCGGGGTATGAGAAAACAGATTTTACAGTTAAACTTGAAGCTGATTTATTAACTATTAGTGCAGGTAAAACAGCTGAAACCAAGGATGAAACAGTGAAGTCAATCAGGAAAGAATTTTCTAACAAATCTTTCAAACGCAGTTTTACTTTGGATGAAAAAATTGATGGCGCTAATATAGTTGCCAAATATGAAAATGGCATCCTGAATGTAGAAATTCCTAAAAAAGAACAGGAAAAAACGCCAGCAAAAGAAATAGCGATATTGTAATCGTACTGTTTATACAGTGGGCATACAGTGGGTTTGGTTAAGGAGCTACAACGGTTTATTCGTTGTAGCTTTCTTTTTGTGTGCCCTGCTTTACAAATCATTATAAGGCTAAAAAATCTTAAAAAAGCATTTCTGGAATATCGCCTTCCACAATTAGCTTGCCGGCTGTTTTAGCTTTTATTTCATCTACACTCACACCCGGTGCCCGCTCTAAAAGCCTGAAGCTTCCCTTAATTATATCCAGCACTGCTAATTCCGTCACTACTTTTTTTACACAGTTTATACCGGTTAGCGGCAGCGTACAGGCATGCAGTAATTTCGATTCGCCTTTTGGATTGGTATGCATCATGGCCACCATAATATTTTTTGCACTTGCAACCAGGTCCATTGCACCTCCCATGCCTTTAACCATCTTTCCGGGTATTTTCCAGTTAGCGATATCGCCCAACTCACTCACCTCCATTGCGCCCAAAATTGTCAGGTCTACTTTTCCAGCTCTTATCATCCCAAAACTCATGGCACTATCAAAAAAAGCAGATCCGGGTGCAGTTGTAATCGTTTGCTTGCCTGCATTTATCAGGTCTGCATCTTCTTCTCCTTCCATTGGAAATGGCCCCATCCCCAACAATCCATTTTCACTTTGCAATACCACTTTAATGCCAGCAGGTATATAGTTAGCAACCAACGTAGGAATACCAATACCGAGGTTTACATAGTAACCATCTTTTAATTCCTGTGCCAGGCGTTGAGCAATTTGATTTTTATTAAGCATGAGACATTAATATGATAATGGGATAATTTGGTAAAACTGTGATAGAGAAATTCGAAATACGGAAATAAGCTCATCCTTAAATTGTCTATTCAGCTGGTTTATTCACCGTGCGCTGCTCTATTCTTTTTTCATATTTTACTCCCTGGAAAATACGATGCACATAAATACCGGGGGTGTGGATGTGATCGGGGTTTAAGCTCCCGGCTGGCACTAGTTCTTCCACCTCTGCAATCGTAATTCTACCGGCCATTGCCATTAAGGGATTAAAGTTACGGGCAGTTTGCCTGAATACCAGGTTACCATCTGTATCTCCCTTCCATGCCTTTACCAGCGCAAAGTCTGCATCAAATGCATATTCCAACAGGTAAGCTTTATTGTTAAACACCCTTACTTCTTTCCCAATTGCCACTTCGGTACCTACACCTGCAGGCGTAAATATAGCAGGCATACCATAGCCGGCAGCCATGCAGCGGGTTGCAAGCGTTCCCTGCGGAATTAGCTCCACCTCCAGTTCGCCATTTAACAACTGCCGTTCAAACTCAGCATTTTCGCCCACATAGGATGCTATCATTTTTTTTACCTGCTTTTGCTGCAGCATAAGCCCAATACCGTAATCATCTACGCCGGCATTGTTAGATATGCAGGTTAGATTTACAGGTCGTTTACTAACCAAAGCCGCAATGCAATTTTCAGGTATACCACAAAGGCCAAAGCCTCCTAATAATAAGGTAGCACCATCCTCAATATCGCTGATGGCGGCATCGGCAGAAGCAAAAACTTTTTTCATACAGATTTGGGGGCATTAAAATAAATAAATCATGCAGCGCACAGTTGCTAAAAGTAACAAAATAATTAAGGCGTGGATATTATAATTTATCTATTACCCAGGCATTTTATTAATTCGTAGAAAAAACAGTCCTTTCATAAAAAAAAAGCTGGGTTGATTTTTCCTTCATCAAACAATTGGAAAGAAAGAATAAACAGCAGGCTTATTTTGATTCTTTCATGTAATAATTATCCTGAAAACAAAGTGCCGGAAATCTTAAAACAGAACTGATATTTGTTCAGTTTTGCTATATTTACCCATTGATATGTATAAAATACTGAGAATTCATAACAGGCTGATTGTTGGAGGACCATCGCATAACGTCACACTGCTTACTGCTTATCTTTCACCAGAATTTGAAACAAGGCTATTGGTTGGCAAAAAAGATCCTGCAGAAAAAGATGCTGCCTATATTGCGCAGCGCTTAGGGCTTAAACCAATTGAGATTGCTGAAATGAGAAGAAGCATTCTTCCATTCAATGATATTATCGCCTATTTTAAAATCAAAAAAATAATCCGGGAATTTAAACCCGATATCGTTCATACACATGCCTCCAAGTCCGGAGCTATCGGCAGGTTGGCAGCCAAATCATGCAATGTTCCTTTAATTGTTCACACGTTTCATGGCAATGTTTTTCATTCATATTTTAATGGCTTTTTAACTTCACTCATTATCCGGATAGAAAGATTTCTTGCTAAAAGAACGGATGCAATCGTTGCTATCAGCGACTCTCAGCGTAAAGAACTAACAGACGTTTACAAAATAGCCCCACCCGAAAAAATATTTACCATCCCCCTGGGCTTTAATTTAGAAAAATTTTCTGTTGACCAGGATGCAAAAAAAGAACTATTCAAAAATAAGTATGGGTTTGATAAAAATGATATTGTAGTTGGCATTATCGGAAGACTGGTGCCAGTAAAAAACCATGAAATGTTTTTAGAGGTTGCTGCTTTAATCAAAGCAAATAGCAACAAAAATATCAGGTTCGTCATAATTGGCGATGGAGAATCCAGACCGCTGATCGAGAAAAAAGCAGCAGCGCTTAATCTCAGTTATTCCTATTTCGTCACCAACCCAAAAGCCAAAACCGACATATTGGTTACTTCATGGGAAACTGAAATCGACGAGGCACTTGCAGGCATTGATATCATAGTACTAACCTCTCACAATGAAGGAACACCAGTATCGTTGATTGAAGCACAGGCTGCACACAAGCCAGTAGTATCAACCAATGTAGGTGGTATAGAAGATATTGTACAACATGGCGAAACCGGCTTTATTACAGAGGCAGGAGACACCGCCGCATTTGCGCAACACATTCAAACACTAATTGACGCCCCTCAATTAAGAGAACAAATGGGTAAAAAAGGATATGAAAATGTAATTAAACGTTACTCCAAACAACGATTAATTACGGACATGAAACATTTATACCTGAGTTTTTTGGAAGAGAAAGAACAATAAAAATCCGCCGCTAAAAAATTTACCGCAGCAATTATTGAATATCAAATAATCTTTTAGTCTTTGTAAATTTTTTAAACAAGTAAATCAATACAATACTTAATGCTATTCCTTGTTCTTAAAACAGGCTTACAATAATTTATCTATGCTTTAAAGTTGCTACAAATTATGCACAGGTATTTCATTATTAATAAGCCGGCAAATATGGTATCGCAGTTTGTAAGTCCGCACGCTGTGCCGCTTTTGGGCGATATGGGTTTTAATTTCCCGGAGGGCACTCATGCAATTGGACGGCTGGATATAGACTCGGAAGGGCTGTTGATTTTAACGACAGATAAACGAGTTACCCGTTCTTTATTTTTAGCCAGTAAACCGCACCTGCGTACTTACCTGGTAATGGTACAAAACGAAGTAACTGCAGCAACATTTCAGCAACTAAAGGAAGGCATTCCTATTAAAATAAAAAATGGCGAAATGTATATTGCCAAACCTGCTTCAATAGAAACGATAAAAAATCCTGACCATTTGTACCCTTTTGCTTTAGATCGCCGGGAGGTTTTTCCGCATACCTGGTTATTAATAAAACTTACAGAAGGCAAATTCAGGCAGGTAAGAAAAATGGTGCTTGCAGCAAGACATCGCTGCCTGCGCCTTATCCGTTTATCCATCAGCGATATACATTTGGGCGATTTAAAACCCGGCGAAGTGAGAGAACTGGATGAAAATACATTTTATCGTTTACTGGGTATAGTCACCTTTAATAGTATTGAAAACTAATAGTCAAACCATTTATAACAATAAAGGACAGCCCACTTTTTACTAATTAATCTTTAAAATAAATCCTTTTATAAACCGCTGAAACCAAGCAGAGGAAAGCAACAGCTTATTAAAAATTATAATGCCGGAAATGGCACAGATGATACCTGCAATTACGTCTAATACATAATGATGGCCTGTATATACAGCGGAGAACCATATCCCCAACATTACTACAGTAAACACAATTTTGAAAAAGCTACTTACATTTTTTTTAAAAGCATAATACAACACTACCAGGGGGTACGCAGAATGCAGGGAGGGCATGGCTGCAAATACATTAGAGCTCTTAGCATAGATGTTTTGAAAAATTGATAACCCGGTATATTGGTCAAACTTTATAAGACCGGCAGTATTACCAGGTGTGTCTTTAATAAAGGCACTACCATGCAACTGAAAATACCAGGGCGGGGCAGCCGGGTAGATGTAATAAATAATGAAGCCAATTAAATTTACAAGCACAAAAGTGAGAGAAAAATAGATAAATAACTTTTTATCTTTTAAAAACAGGTAGAAAGCAAAAGCAAGTGGAACAGGCACCCAACATAGATAAAATATGCCCGCCATTACATCAATTATAGCTGACGGACGGTTAAGCCAGTATTCATTGGGCGTTACGGTTCCTCCGTTTAGGGAAATGCCAAAAACAGATTTTTCGGCATTGTACAGATCGGCAATATGCACCGTGCTAAATTGATAATTGGGGAATGCCTTCATAAAATCGAAAACCACCCAAAAACAAATAAAGAAAGAAAACCCAATTATGAATTTGCGGCTTTGTTCACTAACGAAATAACAGGCATTAAACATAAAAACCAGCCACAACTGATCTGTTTTAAACCCAATCAGCAATAAAGAAATAACCAGGTAAACTGTGGAGGTAAAAATTGCTACAGCAATACTTTTAGACGTATAAAGACCTGCAGTATTACTGTTGTTCATTCAACTTTTTTGAATTGTCAGCAAATTTTGAGCGAAGAATATTATCCCATAAAGACGTACTTACCCCAAAACCTTTTTCCGGATTATGATAATGATGCAACATATGGTGTTGTTTTACCCGTTTCATCAAACCCGATTTAAAATTGTAATGATGCATGGCATAATGCAGCATATCATAAATAAGGTAACCCAATAAAAAACCAGGAAAAAAAGCATACAACTGGTTGGGCTGAAAAAATAATGAAAACAAAAAATAAAATGCTGTTGCTAATGGAATACTTGCGGCTGGAGGCATTACAAGTCGCTTTCTGTCTTTTGGATAATCATGGTGTACACCGTGAAAAATAAAATGAACATTTTTTCCAAATTCAGAATTTGGATGATAGTGAAAAATAAAACGGTGCAGTAAATATTCAGTCGCAGTCCATACCAGCAGGCCAATTAAGAAAAAAACAATAAAGCCAGCCCATCCAATATTATTAGAAAATGTAAGTACAATAAAAAAAATAATAACCGGTAAAAAAATAAAAAGGGGCACTGAATAATGGACTTTTGAGAGGCTTTCCATTAGGCCGTTCTTGAACATTTGTATACTCTCCTCACTGTTTGAAACGAAATTCTTTTTCATTGTTTAATCATTTATGATGATGAATCAGATTTTTAATTTTTCTTTTACCGGTGTGTTTAAAGCAGGATCTAATCCGGTTAGTTCAACATACTCTACATTAGGTGACCAAAAAGTACCCCCCCCCCGAATTTCTAAATAAATTCTGTTTACAATACACATTTTTTTATTGATCATACTGTATACATGAAACCTGGCATCAGCAGACAATAGTAAATACATTTTTATTTTTTTATAAGAAACAAAGTTAAGCTCATATTGGTTTTCGGCTATTTTCCGATGCCTAATTCCATAGGCAAAAGTACGTTGGATATAATTTAGTTCCTGCCGTTGGCCCTTTTCGCCATATCTTATCCAAAATACATGAACCGGTTCGGAAGGATCAACTTTACCATCTTTATAATTTAGCTCGCAAACAATCGTATTAACGTTTGGTGTTCGCTGCAGGAAAAACAATTGGTTACTATTACCGGAAGGAACAGGAAAGTTTGCTGGTTGTGCCGCCAAACTGCCACCACTAAGGTGCAATGTAACTAACGCTATGCCAGTAAATAATTTTCTACAACTCATTTATAAAAAACAAAAATAAAAAACAAAAAGAATTCTGTTTAATTCTTTCTACTGCCTGCCCTCCAGCGCTTTTTTTGCATGGAGTAATCTTTTAACTGCTGTAATATTGGTAAGTATCGCCATAACAGTTAATGGAATAGTAAAAATAGACATCGTCTCAAAAATATGAAACGGCACCAGATCGATGTAAAGTTTATAATCACCACCAATAAAATTACCTGCTATTCCACATGCCAATGCAGAAACCCCGGTTAATACAACCCTCTCCGGACGTTGCATTAAGCCTCCTTTGTTCTCAATACCTAATCCTTCGCTTCGGGCTCTTGTATAACTCACCATTATAGAACCCATCATGGCTATAAAAGCAAATAAAGAACTTAAAAAATAATGATGTGATATTAAATAATAGCAAATACCCAGAAACATTATGAATTCGCTATATCGATCTAACACAGAATCGAAGAGGGCGCCATAGGTAGAACTCATATTGCCCAATCTTGCCACCTGCCCATCGAGCATATCAAATAATCCGGCAAATAATATTAACGCACCTGCCCATCCCACATAAGATAAATCTCCCCTATTACCTTCTTCGGCACCCATTATAAAAATTACAGCAACCCCTAAGTTTAGAAACAAGCCGATAATGGTAACCAAATTGGGTGTAAATCCAATTTTTATCAGTCCCCTAACCAATGGATTGATAATAACGTATATAAATTGCTGTAGTTTGTTTCTCATTAATTTATTTATACCAAATTTAAAAATCAAATCTTACTCTTCCCCTTATACCCAATTTAGAAATACCCGGATTTTCAAGATAGGTAAGTCGTTTTACAACATCAATACGGAGGAATTTAAAAATATTTGCAACCCCTACACTTACCTCAATATAAGGTTTATTATTAAGAGCAAAGGTAGTGGGAGCACCGGTTATCGGATCTGTTGGAAACTTTAACTGGTTGGGGTTTCTATCGGGATTATTTTCATCCCGGATGCCTCCATACAACACTTTTGCACTAGCTACTTCTCTCAATTTAAAACGCTTAATTAAGGGTAACTTATTAAAAATAAATCCATTTAAGTGAAAATCAACATTAACTGCCGCATACCGATCGCTCACGAACTCTAAAAAATTCATAAGGTTATATGCATAAAGTCTGTAGGCATACGTTTGATTGGCTTCGTGAATGGTAAGCAAAGGAAAAGGTAACTGTCCAAAGATATAGCTTCCCTGCACAGTAATATCTGTATAGCCTAGCTGAGACATGTAAAATCTTTTTTCCATGTACAGGTTAATATTACTGAAGTTATATTCTCCCCCCAAAAGCCCTTTAATACCTTTAATATACCTAAACTTAAAAATAGGATATTTGTTGATGATGGGGCTTCTGTACGATTTTGTTTGGTAAAATTGTTCGTTGGGTGCCCACCTGATTTCCGCAGACATCTCCGACGTAGTGATATTATCAATCAATTCATTTGCAGGAGTTTGCTTTTCATAAACAATTGACCCTGCGGGGGTTTGTTTCCAGTATTTATAAGCAAACAGGTATCTGAAATTTTTACCGAACTCCCGCATGTATTCTATTTTGAACACGTTATTGTACAACCATTTATCGTTGTTGCCTCTTTTAAAAGACAGTAAAAAATTATCTTCCTGTATAAATGCCAGCTCCTGGCCGGGAATTTTCATGTCGTATTGGTAGCCAATTCGAAGGTAATTTAGCGGGAATGAATAAATTGATTTGTGATTGAACGAATAGGTACCGAATACACCGTATTTGAGCTGCTGATCTTTAAAACCATTGGCCAGGTAAGATTCAAAATATAGATTTTCACTAAATTTAGGGGTGGTTCGCCCCCCTAGCCTAAGCCGAAGCCCTTCAACAGGGTTAAAACTATAAAACGTGTTGGTATTACCAATTTCAAACTTATTAAAAGTAACATAGCCTGAAAACAAAGCCGTAACAATAGTGGTAAAAGTTTTAAACGATCGCATGTTGCGCAGGCTATCTATATTACTATAAGTCTTTGATTCAGTTTTAGACAGGGGCTGGTGACGATGGTTAATCCAAAAACTATCCGGGAGCGAAGCTGAACCAGCTAAGTTTACTTCTTCTTTTCCCTTGTAAACACTATCAGCAGCAGGCTTATTAATCAGAAAGTTTTTTAGAGTTACAAGCCTTTCGCCAATTACCCCACCGGAAGCATTGTTGATGATGGCAAATTCTGCAATCATATCACTCTTAATAAGATGATAACGACCATCAAAACCCTTTTCGAAACCCTGGCTAATTTTCAGTTCTTTTGTCCAATTTATATTAGCTTTTTTGCTGATAGCAAGGTCTATTTGTTGAATAGAATAATTGCCTTCAAGGGTAATAAACATAGTGCCCCTAAAAATTAAGTCGTTGGGATTTTTAGGAGTAAAATAAAGCCTTGCCAGTTTAATGCCTTCAATTTCGATTGTATCGGTGATGTAATACCTGTAAAAGGACGGGGCAATATTTGCAATGGGACTTAAAAACTGCTGATTAAGCAAAGCAATATTGTTATCGTAAATATTTACATCCTGGTACAAATTATCTAAAAAACTGGTTAGTCCAGCTTGATCAAAAAGATCGCCGTAGTTTACTTTTTTCTCCCCTAAAATATAGATTTTTACTGCCTCGGGACTTTTACGCAGGTACTTTTGTGTTAATTTCTCCTGCAGGTATATTGGTAATATTGACCGGCCTTGCAGCGTAACCGTATCCACATTTTCCATTATGAATTTATAATTCTTAAAAACCAGGTTTTTTTGCAGCTTTTCCGGTTTATTGGCAAGTGATAAATTTAATTTTTCGTATTGTTCGTATTGAACATAATCATAGGAGGTGATCCTGTTTTTTTCTTTATTCTCAATTACTTTATCAATCAATTCTACTGCAGGATTGTTCCTGTTCCTGTACTTACCTCTCCCCCGCTTTACAACAACCTCTTTAAGAGAAGATCCCATTTCAAGATCAACGTTAAGTGATTGCTCTACGCCGGGTTTAATTTCCCTGTTAATAGTAGTGTAGCCTACATAAGAAAAAATAAGTGTGTTTAATTTCTGATTCTTTGTCTCAATCGAATAGCTGCCATCCTCGCCGGTTGATACGCCTTTACCATTTTTAAATACTACACTCACAAATGCCATCGGGCGTTTGGTGATAGCATCTTTTACAAATCCCTTAACCACTGTTTGTGCCTGCAGAAAAAAAATATTACCAACTAATATTGTAAACAGAAACAGCCTCAACTTTATCTTACTAACACTCATTATTTTAAATTATTTTTAAAGACATACTTTTTTTGCAACGGATAATTATACATCATTGCAACCAGTACTGATGTAATCACTTTTGCAGTGATATAATACAATCCACCAACATCTATTAAGAGGTAAAGTCCAACGGCATTTAACAGGAGGTTTCCAGACCAAATAAGGAAATACCGTTTACTTTGAGAATAAAGGGAAGTGTTATGCGACCTGAATACCCATTGGCGGTTAATAAAGAAATTAACAACCCCTCCTGCCAATGTACCAATTATACTGGCAAAAAAAGCCGGAACAAACATTAATTCCTTTAGCAGGATAGCAACCACGTAATCGCAAAAGCTGGAGACCAAAGAAGCTGAATTTGCTTTTATAAATTGGTTCATATTTAATGATTTTTTACTATACCCAGCCTGCATAATTAACCAGCCTGACTATAATAAAGGCATAAATGCCAGCCAACACATCATCGGCCATAACCCCCCATCCTTTCGGTAATTTTTCCAACTGCCGAATGCCCAATGGTTTGAATATATCAAACAATCTAAAAAATACCAACGCAATCAATATAAAAAATATGTTGTGCGGCGCATACAATAAAGCAATGGCCATTCCTGCTACTTCATCTATCACAACCTTACTACTATCCTTACCCCACAATGGATCCACCACATTAGAACTCCAGGTACCAATTGCACAAATTAAGAAGGTGATAATGAGCTGCCAGTATGAGTTAACATAACCGGCTGGTAGAAAAAACCAACCTGTACAAAATGCTATTGCGGCAACTGTGCCACCGCCCTTTTGTATAAATCCTATCCCAAATACGGATGCAATTGTTGTATGTAACTTCATTACATAGATTCTACCAGTTCCTGGTAGTAATCCAGTCCCAGGTGCGTTATTAAATCTTCACCCATCATATGACGAAGTGTATTCTGCAATTTTATCAATTGTTTAAAGATGTCATGCTCAGGAGGCAGGCCTTCCAGCGTTTGAGGCGATTTAAGATAGAAAGACAACCACTCCTGTATACCACCCATTTCTGCCCGCTTTGCCAGATCCAT
>JANPNY010000048.1:0-3974 GCA_031427745.1 Chitinophagaceae bacterium
AAAAGATTAATTAGCCCTTTTATTCAAACTTAAAGTGTTACCCCTTATGGCCTTATTAACTTCTTTGTCTAAAATAAAAGGTAAATAAATAAAACGCCAGCCTTATAAACTGATAAGATAGCCAGCGAACCAATTGTTTAAAGATATTGGTTGTTTTTAGTAAATTTTCATGGGTGATGCGTATACAATCATTGGCTATAATCTCCTGCAGTGTTTCGCCTGCATTTGTTGCAAAAGCCGTATTTCGCACATCAAGGTTCAACTCCATACTTGCGTATGCACTAATGTTATTGATATTATAAGAACCTATTGTCATCCACAGGTTATCGCAAACCGCAATTTTTGCATGCAATACATTCCGCTGATATTCATATAACTCAATACCTAACCTCAACAACCAATCGTACAACCATCTCTCTGCATACTTCGACAGCATTACATCAGAAGGGCCAGCTGCTATTATCCTGATATTGACACCTTTTTTTATTGCCAGTTCCATTTGCCGGCGCATTTTTTTACCCGGTAAAAAATAGCTGCATAATATCGTAACCTGGGAAGTTGCCTTATTCAGCATTTCAAAATAGCTTCTCGAAATCTCATTCTTTTTCCATACCCAATCGTTGCAACGCATTCTTACTTCACAAATATTTTTCGACAAATCTTGTGTATCAACCAATTTATTTCTGCAGGCTGTAATTTTTTCGCTCACCTGGTATCCTTTCCAGGTTTTTCTGCATTGAACGCAGAGGTCCATCGAAACCTCACCGGTTACCAGCAAAGCAAAATCAAGCCAGGCTGGCTTTCCAGGCATATCATTGTACTTGTTGGCTACATTTACACCACCAACCAATGCATGGGTAGCATCGGCTACCATCACTTTATAGTGCATGCGCCTTCCAAAATAAAAATTGCTACTTTTAAAAACAGGTTCAAAAAAACGAAAATGAATACCAGCGGATTTTAGTTCTTCAATAAACGATCCTGATAAATCCTGCGAAGCATAACCATCTGCCATCAGGTACACTTCCACCTTATTTTTTACCGCCCTTTTAAGCGCATCAGTTACCAATCGGCCAGTTTCATCTTCCGCATAAATATAAGTTTGAAAATGAATCGTTTCCCTTGCATTTTCGATCAGTTTCAATAGTACCTCAAAATAATCTTTACCACCCCGAATCAATTTAACCTCATTGATGGCAGTATATTTATCTACAAGCTTTTTTCTTCTTCTCGACATAATTTATGAGTATCACAAATTAATAAGATTTTTATCAATAAATGGACGTTGCAAAAAAATATACCTAACCCAATAGTAGAAATATCGTATTGGCTTATAGAGAAAACCATCAGGATGGAGTGTTGTCGAAAACAGAAAATCGAAAGTATAAGTTTCAGAAAGGCAACATCGCTTTTTAATGGAGTAATTATTTATTATATCTTTTGCCAACAAAAGTTATGGGAGTTCAGTATTTTCTTAAATTCAATCGCTTATCTGGTTGGCATACCAAAGGCAACAACTGGTAAAACTCATACATGCAAATGATTAATAAACAACAATTATTTGATGTAGATTTTTAACCGGGCTGGTCGTTTTAGGTATATAAACGCTAAGCACCCCTAGCTCGTAGGTAGCCGCAACAAATTCTACATCTACGTCCTCTGGCAATGCAATGTGCCTTTCAAAGTAATCGTATTGAAATTCATTCAAACGACTTCTTCCAAATATGGAACTTTGCATTTCCTGATGAATTCCATAAATAGTCAAAATATTATCATCTGCCAGTATAAGCAGCTCTTCTTTTTTAAAGCCTGGCAGGGCAAATTCTATTTTATAAGCAACCTCCGTTTCCATCAAATTTACAGGTGCTTGAACATTTTCCTTTTCACGGGGAAGAGAAAAATGAGCTTTAACTTGCTCTTCGTTCAATAATGGCACAAATTCGCCAGGATAAACAGAACAGTTGGTTGGGCACATGCTTGAATAATTCATTTGGCAATAATTTTAATAATGAAAAATAAAAAACATCCTACAAATCCAGTTTAAAATTACGGCATGAATAAGAGCGATTTTATGACTACTATCATGTAAAAAAGATTTTTTGATTATGCAATTATCTTTTCCGTAACCAAAATGTATTGACACAGTTGCTTATTTAAGAAAACCTCCAACTTTAATTAGCCTGATATTGCTTTGGATAGTTGATTAATAACAGCATATTTTTACATTTTAGTATAAAAAAAATTTCATGTCTCGCAACCGAATTTTAGCATTTAGCAGCTCAAAGGTGGGCGATGGTGAATATCTTGAAACAGCAGTACCTTCTATTAAAGAATTGCTGGGAGATTCGCCGCTGCAAATAGCATTTATACCTTTTGCTTCGATAGATGATGACTCTGATGATTATACATTAAAAGTAAAAAAAAGCCTGCAACCCCTACCCTACACAATTACAACAGTAACACCTGTTAATGCCATTGAAACAATCAATAAGGCAGCGGCCATTATGGTAGGTGGTGGCAATACGTTTAAATTATTGCATGATATTTATTACCTGAAGCTGTTGGATATTATACGTGATAAAGTAAACAAAGGGATTCCATATATCGGCTGGAGTGCAGGCTCAAATATTTTAGGGCCAACCATTGGCACTACCAACGACATGCCCATAATTGAACCAAAAAGTTTTAATGCACTTGGATTATTGCCCTTTCAAATAAACCCACATTACAGTGATGTTATACCTGTTGGCCACAATGGCGAAACCCGTGACCAGCGGCTGAAAGAATTTATAAAACTTAATCCCGGTTTGCCCATTGTTGGCTTGCCGGAGGGCACTGGGTTGAGGCTATTAAATGGCAGGCTTCAAATGATTGGGGCGTTGCCCGCTTTGTTGTTTACCGGTGATGAAAATGAAATGGTAAAGAAAGAAATCAACGTAGATGAAGACCTTACATGTCTACTATAAATTATTGAGACGCATACATACCGTGTTGATTAAAGCAAAAAGAGTAATTGGCATGGAAGAAATAATTATTCCGTAATACCAAATACCCTTTTCATCTCACCAAAAAAATATTACTTATTCTTTTGATTTTGTATTTTCTTCTATTTTTTCAGTTGTTCTTTTTAAAGCCTTAATTGTTGCAAACTTTATTTTTAATGCTGCAATTCTCATATTGTCTTTACCGGCAAGATCTTTTTCAACTTCATTTTTCCGGTTATCAAGTCCTTCATACAGTGTTTTAATTTCATCCCAGTCTTCACGGGTATAATTATTTTTATTGTCAGCCACCGTACCTACAAACTTCTCATACACATCTTTTATATTTTTTGCTTTTACAAATCCAAATTTCATGTCAGGTCCAACAACACCTTCACCAAATAATTTGTTACGCAGCATCAGTCTGTAATCCGGCGTGGCGGCGGCTTGTTTTGCAGCTGCTTCTGCTTCTTTTAATTTGGCTTCATATTTAGCTTTCAAATCTGCATATTTAGCTTTACTGGCTTCTGCCGTTGCTTTCTCTTCGTCTGTTAAGGCAGCCATATTTTTTTCGGCATTTAAGGCACGAGACTGGTACCCATTGTCTATGGCCATCCAGTTTTCCACTGTATATACGGGCTCTACTTTTGCAACAGAATCCACATATTGATTTAAAATTACCACATCAGCTTTTGCCGGATCATTGGAATTGCTGCATGCCGTAAATCCTGCGGCCAGTAGTGCTGCTCCTAAAATTAATTGTACGTTTTTCATTTGTTATAATTTTTTGAATAGGTGAGCAACATTTATGCCTATTTAAGGTGATACAGTAAATGCAAGCTTCTAAAAGCGAAATGAATTTTTATTGCCCACTCTGTGGAATTATTTCCACCAAAATAATCAAACATCAATATTTAAAATTCTAAATTCTAAAAGGGGGAAAAATCTGAAAAAACCTTTGGTTTTATCTTTTGTTATAGAAGTGAAAAAAAG
>JANPNY010000049.1:0-2627 GCA_031427745.1 Chitinophagaceae bacterium
TTCATCAATATCGACGGATAGTTTTCCTTTGCCAATCCGTTGGAAACTGCAATGCCTTCATTAATTCTTTTAATTCCATCCAGTAAGACATTTCTCATTCTGTCATTGAACCAGCGGAGATTTAGCTTTACAATAGCGGAGGCCGGTATTACATTGTTGTCGCCGCCGGAATGGATTGCACCCACAGTAAGCACCGCCACATCCTGTGCAGCAATGCTTCTGCTTATAATGGTTTGATACTGCAACACTGCATTGCAAGCCATCACCACAGGGTCTTTAGTAAGTTCAGGTGTGGAGCCATGACCGCCAATACCAAAGAAAGTTACATCCAACTGATCGCTACCCGCAGCCCTTTCGCCGGAGCCGTTTTTAATGCTGCCGGTAGCAATAGGGGTCGTATGCAGGCCAAATAAATAATCAGGCACCGGCACTCCCTTCTCATACATTTTATCATTTACCATTGCCTTGGCACCGGTTAATGGTTCTTCGGCAGGTTGTGCCAACATCACCAATGTTCCTTTCCAATTATTTTTTGTAGCGGCCATTATTTTTGCAACGCCCAGTAACCAGGTTACATGTGCATCGTGGCCACAGGCATGCATTACAGGCACTTCGGTTCCATCATCCTTCTTCATGGTTTTGGTGCTGGCGTATGGCAGGCCGGTAATTTCCTTAACAGAGTTGCAGTCCATATCGGCACGGTACATTACCACCGGACCATCGCCATTTTTTAAAATACCCACTACACCTGTTTTACCAATGCCGGTGATTACTTCATAACCAATGGCCGTTAATTCTTTTGCAATAATGCCGGAGGTGCGTACTTCCATAAAACCCAGTTCGGGGTTTTGATGCAGGTCCTTAAAGATTTCTACCAGCCGGCCAGAATCGGCGTATGCCATTTGTTTTACCTGGCTGCTGGGTTGAGCATGGGCTGCTGCCGCTGTAAATAAAATTGCAGTGAGGATTGAGGTTGCTTTATTCTTCATTTTTTATTTTATTTTGAATTGAAAATTTCCTTCAGGAGCTTTTTCCGCATCGCTTAAAAGGCTCTGCTTTGGGAGATGGGATGGATTGGATGAGACGGAATAGCTGTTCGGTATCGGCTACATCGGTTATCCGGAGTTTGCCATCTGCTGCTTCCATTTTCAAAGCGTTACAATTTGTAACGGTTTCATTTCCCTCATCTTTCAGCCGTTTTTTCATTACCCGCCAATAAACTTGTGGGTTGGGGCTGTCTGTCAGCACTTCAATTATATCCACTACTGAGAAATACCATTTCTCTTCCGCCGCATTCCAATGACTGCGTATTTTTTTGTGCTCAAAAAGTTTTATGTTACTCATGCTGTTTAATTTTTCCATCAAGGTCGCCATTTCTACAAATAACTCAACCACCATTTTTCTTTGTGACTGGTTTTGTATTGATCGTACCATTTGCAAAGCGGATATAAAATTATTATTACTGCTGCCCAGATTATATACACGCCCATTAGCCCAAACCCTACGCCGGGAAGTACAAAAAGAAAAGGCATTGTTTTGACACTTTCAATTGCTTCCGGCATGCTGTGCCCCATTGCAAAAAAGTAAATGGCTGCCAGCAAATGAATCAAATACAAATGAAGTATGTAGTAGAAGAAAGCAGTTCTTCCAAAAATGGTCAGGAAGTTTGTAAAACGATTTTTTACATTTTCAATTTGTGATAGTAGCAGCAATGAAGGCCCAATAGTAATGCACATGTATAATAAAGAGGGGGGATATTTATGTACGTTGATAAATGAAAAGAAGGTGAATAAACTATTTTTTTGACTGCTCCATTTAAACGGATCGCCATACACATTGATGAACCTTATCAGCACGAAAGCAAGTATTAAACCTATCCCAATACCTGAAATAATTTTTTGCCGCTGCGCCTGGGTAAATTTTGGGGAGAAGAAAATACCTGTAGAGTAACCAAGCATCATAAGGCCTGTCCACGGTAAAAATGGGTAAGCAATATAGATAGCATGATTTGGTGTTAATGGATAAACAACATAAGCTCCATGGTGCAATATGTCCCACCAGAAACCTGCTTTAAAGCCTGGCGCTGCTTCGGGTATATCCAATAAATTATGCCCTAAAACAATTAATAGCCTGAGTGCAAGAACTGCTCTAAATGGAAGGCGGACAACGAATGCCAATATCACCATACTAATACCAATTGCCCAAATTACCTCGAAAGGAATCAGTGAGTAAGTTGGATTGAATGTCCATGCAAACGCAATGATAAACCACTCCACAAAAATAAGCCACATCCCACGCTTCAATAAAAATGAGCTTAGTTCCTTTTTTGTTTTGCGCAGGCTCTGTAAGTAAATGGATGTGCCGGAAAGAAAAACAAAAGTTGGGGCACAGTAATGCGTTATAAATCTTGTAAAAAACAGGGCAGGTGTGGTGGTGGCCAAATTGAGTGGATCGTCGGTATTGGCATGAATATGAAACATATCCCGAACATGATCGAGTGCCATAATAATCATGGCAATTCCACGAACGATATCAATGGATTCGATTCGTTTTGTCGGTGATGATTGCAGTCAATTCAGTGCCTCTTTATGCAGTGCCTGCCACTCCTCGCCGACCACGATCCCGAC